>NZ_KV805018.1:0-32045 GCF_001811515.1 Corynebacterium sp. HMSC076G08
CACCACACCGCTACCATTTCAGTCTTCTGAACAATGTATCGCCAAGCAAGGCCACTCCATGTTTCTCACCCTCATGGGGTAGATAGTGTTTCAAACTCTGGCCAAAGCTCGGGTTAGGGCACTATTACAATCCATGGAATTGTTATTGATCTACCTCGCAGTGGTGTTTGGCTGCGGCCTCGTTGCGTGGGCGGTGCGATTGCCGCCTCTCATCGGGTTTCTCGTCGCTGGCTTCGCGCTCAATGCCGGGGGTATCGAGCACGTTGAAGCGTTAGATCTTTTCGCCGACATCGGTGTCACGCTGATGCTTTTTGCAATCGGGTTGCGCCTCGATCTGAGGGCCTTGACCGACAAGGCTGTCTGGCTTACCGCCACCGCCCACGTGCTCGTGATGACCCTCCTCGGCATGGGTTTTATCACGGCTCTCGGCGCACTCGGCGCATTCGGTCCGACCAGTTTTTCGATAGCGGTCAACGTCGCCCTCGTGCTGAGTTTTTCCAGCACCATCGTGGTCGTCAAAATCTTGCAAGACCGCGGCGATGAACAAGCCCTCTACGGCAATATCTGCATCGGCGTCCTCATCATGCAGGACATCATCGCTGTCGTCTTCATGAGCATCCTGCGGGGAGAGCCGCCAAGCTTAGCGGCCGTGTTGCTTGTCCTCATCGTCCCGCTGCTAGCGCTGACTACTCGCCGCTGGTACAAGCTCGGGCACGGTGAGCTGGGCGCGCTCTTTGGCATCGTCATGGCGCTGCTGCCTGGTTATGCTCTCTTCGAGTGGGTCGGCCTCTCCGGAAGCCTCGGCGCGCTCATCATGGGCGTGGTGCTCTCCCGCTCCCCTGGCGCAGAACAGCTCAGCCATTCACTGTTTACCCTCAAAGAACTGCTGCTGGTTGGCTTTTTCGTCAACATCGGTTTCCTGGGCCTACCAACGTGGCACAACATCGTCGACGCCGGGTTGCTCCTGCTGCTTTTGCCCATCCAGGGCCTCGCTTACTGGGCAATCCTGTGGATGTTGGGACTGCGCAACCGCACTTCTGTCCTTGCTTCCCTGTTGCTGGCGAATTACTCTGAGTTCGCCCTTATCATTGCCGCTGTGGGAGTACAGGACGGCTGGCTCAACCAGCGCTGGCTGCTGTCACTCGTGCTCGCTGTTTCGTTGAGCTTTGTCATCTCGGCAATCCTCAACCCACAAAACGTCTCGCGAGCTACACACCTAGCCAAGCGACTGCCGGCCCGCCCACCGCACAAGATTCACCCGGAGGATCGCCCCATCGAGCTTGGCGACGCCCATGCGCTCGTCCTCGGCGTAGGACGGCTCGGCCTTTCCTGTTACAAGGAGCTCGTCGACGTCTACGGCGCCAATGTTTTGGGAGTGGAACACGATCCAGCACGAGTTCGCCATCTCCAAGAGAGTGGCTACAACGTCGTGGAGGGCGATGCAACAGATATCGACTTCTGGGAGCGCGTCAAGGACAGCCACCAGATCGATATGATTATGCTCGCCATGCCGGCCCAGCACGCGAACGTAGACGCCGTCAAGGAAATCTACGCTTCCCGCATCAATACCGAAGAATGCACCATCAGTTCGGTGGCCATGTACCGTGAAGACGTCGAGGACCTGCAGGAGCTCGGGCTCAGTGTCGTTGTGCACTTGCAGGACGGTGCCGGCGAATCCCTAGCGGAGCGAACTTTTACGGAGAATCAGCTACGGCACTTGCGCAACGAGGGCGAGCTTTAGAAAACGTCCTCCGCGGCATCCAGCCCGCTCCCTGCTGAGACCGGCTCCTGTGTCCGGACTCAGCGTCCAATGGGTGCTTAGCTGTTAGCACGCCACGGGATCCCCTCCTTGGGCAGGTAGCCCAAAAGGTAGAGGTAATCCATCGCGCCCAGAATAGAAACGACGAGACCGCCACCGAGGATAGCTGCGAGGAATGTGTAGCCAGCCATGGAGGAGGAATCGACGTCCTTTCCGTCTTGACCGTCTTTGCCATCCTTCCCGTCAGCGCCGTCGCGGCCATTTAGACCGTTAAGACCGTCGCGCCCGTCCTGGCCATCGACGCCATCGCGGCCGGGTGCGCCCGGTGCACCGTTGGCACCGTCGCGGCCATCCTTGCCGTCGATACCATCCTTACCGTCTTTTCCATCGCGGCCTGGTTCACCGTCCTTACCGTCTTTGCCGTCCTGAGCCTCAGCACCGTCGGTGGTAGAAGTCGAGGGTTCGGTCGTCGTAGGCGTCTCAGACTCCGATTCCTCGGGCTCGGTGGTCTCAGAAGGGCTCGGCGTTACTGAGCTAGACGGCTCAGAAGACGCGGGGGATTCTGAAGGCTCAGTGGTATTAGACGTCGAAGGAGAAGCGGGCTTGTCGTTGCTTACCTTCTTGCCATTGAGCATATCCGCACACTTCTGGCCTGCCGGTGCGTTAATCTCCGCGAGCGCAGAAGCGGAAGCCGAAATGCCTGAGAGCGTAGACTCGATCTCCTTTTTCTGGGTCTCGCTCAATTTCAAATCCTTGGCCGCGCTGGCACCTGGGAAAAGACCTGCGATGGTGACAGCGGCATTGAAGATCTTCAGAACGGTGGCCACACCGGTGCCAAAAGCACCGTCAGCAAACTTGATGAGGCCAGAAACGGTCTTCTTGGCGGCATCTGGATTCTTTAAGTCCACCTCTGCATCAGCGTTATCAATCTTGGCGATGGCCATGCCTTGCGCGCGTGCGAGATCCCAGGTGACGTCCTTGTTTGCCTCACCATCACGAACAAGTTTGGCAATTCCCTCCCACGAGCTTGCGCCAATCTTCTTGATGAAGTCAGAAGGCACAAGTTCACCGACGACTGGGATTACTTCCCACACCGTCTGGAGCAGCTTGTTTCCACCGTCGTAGAAAGCCCGTGCAAGGTCCAGCTTGCGCTCGAGAATCTCGCCTTCTTTGCCTGGGGCATCGGTGATCTCACACACCAATTTGCCGTTCTTCTCTACGACCTTGATAGTCGCGTCAGCCGTCGATGCCTCGGCGGTTTCCAGCTCATCGAGTGTCGTTGGCTTGCCGTTTTCCGCGCCGTAGAAGCCAAAGTCGTTGTCTCGGGATTCACGCTCCAACTCCTCAATGGTGTTGTCGCCAGCGTTGTTTGAATCGATCAGGTTGCCGTCTTCGTCGAAGGCGGTGCCATTGACGTCGACAGTGTCAGCGCCGGACTGTTCGTGGACAAAAGACGTATCGCTCGGCTCCTCAACGGCGAAGGTCTGCGGGGCGACAATAACGGAAGAAAAGGTTGCTACGGCCACTGCGGTGGCAACGATGCGAGAGTGTAGGGAACGCATGCGAAGTCTTTCTTGCAAGTCGATGAGCACACACTTAACACAGTGAGCTAAGTGCTTAAGGTTTGGACGTGGTCACCATACAACCGTCGAAATATATTTTCTACATTTGAGTAACTATTCGTTACCCCCGTTTGGAAACCCCCAGTTCAGCATCAGTGCAGTTCACAGCGTCAACATCGTTGACAATACGATTATATTACCCCCATCACCAACGGGTAACTTGCGATAGACGCCGAGTTTAGCCGCCGACACCCCAGCCCTCCCCAGGTGCCAATAGAACGAACTTCCCGCTTTCACATTAAGAAAGCGGGTAGAGAAACGGCGACAATGACGCGCCAAGAGGCAATCCTCAGTTACGTTGCTGCATTAGTCAGTCGTTCCACTAAGACTGCGCATGATGCCACCAAATTCAATGTCCATATAGTGGGTGAGAATCTCGAAAATATAGTCAGAATCAAACCCACGCAAGGGACCCTTGGTACTCAGCATGGCTAGACCATGAGCGCCCGCCCACACGGAAATTACCAAGGTGAAAAGAACCCACGGAGTGCGCGGCCCGTCAACTTCATCGATTGCCTCACGCATGAGAGACATAATGAAGCCAAAAGCCCGCCCGAATTCGCTAAAGTCACGTTGAAGCTCAACCGCTTTGTTCGCGTTCGGCAAGAAGTCGTCCTCGAAGGACATCGGAACAATCGGCCCAGACGCGATCTTGATGAGAGCTTCAAAGCCCTTCGGATCAGCCAGCGCATGCGAGACGTAGCCGTACCCGGTGGCCTTAATCTTGGACATTACTTTAGCGTCTTCCGGAAGCGCAGCTACCTGCCGGAAAATGAACTCATAGTTGACCTTGTCCAAATACCGCTCAAGGAAGCTGGCCAGCTCTTGATCGCTTTCAATCAGGTGCTCAGCTTCCTGCACACTAAGGCCCGCCCGCTTCGCAGCACCACCGATATGAAGACCGGTAACGCCGTGGTCAAGCGCCTCCTCAATAGCACCACGCAGCAACGCCGTACGCTGTTCATCCTCGGTTCCCCGTGGGTAATCCTTGGCCTTTGCTATCAACGCCTCCGGCTGCTCTCCCACCAAGCCATAAGGAATAGTGCGCTCGACGCGCTCTCCCCTAAAGAATGGGTAGAGGCCGACGCTCAGGGTGTCCATAACAGCGCCGAATGTCTGTTTTTTCGCTGCCGGCGACAGGTAACGCAGGATTCCTTCAGCTGCCAGTTGCGTCACGCCGTGTAGGTGGGAAAAAATCGACAGCGCCGACAACAAAGTCCCATCAACATCGGGATCCACTCCGCCAGATTCCTTGATAGCCTCCTCGGTCAACTCAAAAAGAATCTGCATGATAGGACATTTTTCGACATCCCCATCAGGATTAACAAAGTCCTCTGCGGTAACGCCTACCCGAGGAGTAGCGTGAACCGCAGAAAATGCCGCAAAGGCAGAAGGATCCTCCACTGCGAAGGAGAAATACGCCAGCGCCGTGGCGCGAAGCTTATCCACGGCCGTCGCATTCTCAGGCAAACGCTGGAGATGCAGATCAACGAGTGAGGTAAGCGCCTCGTTCAGGGTGCGCTTGGTTTCCTTTACAAGCTCAGCTTCAGAGGCAAAGAGCTCTTGGGCTTCCGCTAGCGGAACATCCACTTGATCGGCCACCTCCCGGAGGCGCACCTCATCAATGCCCGCTTTGGCAATAACCCGACCGGCCTGCTCAATAAGGAGCTGGCGCGAGGGTTGGTTACCTTGTTCCACACCTACTGAAGTAATCACAGAATTCAGCTTACCTAGGAAACAATCACTTTTAGGCCCATAAACAAAGGATAGGAATATACACAGGTTTTCTTAAGCTTTCGCCCGCACTGCAAGACAATCCACCCCCGTCACCCCAAATTCAAAGTATACGTTGCTGTAAAACTTATACAGTCCCGCCCGCTATGCGGACGGGACACCTGAGCGTTCAGGCTACGTGTCACACAACGCCAGAACCTTGATGTGGTTCGGAACCAAGCGCGACAATCGCTTTACTTCTGCTCATCCCCCTGGGGAGCCTCAGCGCCCTGGTTGCCAATGCGCTCATCGAGCTGGTCGCGAGCGGAGTCAATCTTATCCGCCTTGTCCTCACCCAGCTTGCCCTTAGCAAAATCTGCACCCTTATCCAGTGCGCTATCCGAAATCTGCTCGCCCTTATCGGAGTTCAGAGCATCCTTTGCCTTGTCAAAAATACCCATTACTTTGTTCCTTCCTTAAGTAAATACTGCCCTAACAGTGGTGACCCTCACGGCTCGAATGTGCCGAATACTGCGTAATGCCGGCAACAGTGGGAGACGTTAGCCGGCTCCCCGCGCAACAAGCACGTGCACTACGGTCGCCACATTCAAGCTGAGCGCCATCACGTCACCCCACCGTACCGACGAGCCGTACTCTTCGCCACAAACGTTATAAATCGTTATACATCTAGAGCACGAGTTAAAGGAAGGCTTTCACACACTGAGAGTTCTCAGAATCGTTCTTAAAGTCTACCCCCTCCGGTTACCCCTTTTCGTTCAACAACTTGGCGCGTGCCGCCACTCTCTCATTTGTGAACCCTTGTACTCTGGGCCACAATTCACATGTGCTCATTCTTGCCGCGTCGCGCGGCACATGCTGTACAACGTCATTGACCGCTCACTTACCTTTAAAGATCGAAGTCGAAACCTCGGCGCACCACAATGCCTTCCTTTCATTCTCATTCCGCACACCAATTTGCCGCTCAGCTCTCTGAAGAGCTGCCTTCCTCTGAGCTACACACTCCTTCAGTCCCCCAAGGCGGATCAGTCTTTGGCCTTGTGTGGCCGGGTAAGGAGGCGGCTGCGGCGCAGGCCACGAACAAGGCCACTCGCACAAGAACACTGATGAGCGGTCCTCATTCGGCCCCCAACAGCGTGACGGTGGCGGATAATCTCGACGCCTTGAAGGATTTCATTGCACAGGGGATGCGAGCGGACATCATCTACATTGATCCGCCCTATAACACCGGCAAAGATTTTGTCTACCGCGATAATTTCCGCCAACGCCGAGAAATGCGCTCAGAGCACTTTGGGCAGTGGCATGCCGACTGGCTTTCTATGATGTTGCCACGCTTGATCCTGGCTCGTGAGGTGCTCGCCGATACCGGCTTTATCATCGTGTCTATCGGTGAGTCAGAAAGCGCTCACCTGCGCCTACTACTCAACGAGGTTTTCGGTGAGGACTGCTTCGCCGGGCAATTCATTTGGAAGAAGGGCGGGACAGGCAAGAATGATTCCAAATATGCGGTTCTCGAGCACGAGTACATCCTTTGTTATGCCAAGTCACCGTCAAATGCCGGATTCAACCTGGACTTGGAAGCGCACACTTCAACCCGCTATAACCACAGCGATGAGAAAGGGAATTATTCACTCGTGCGGTTGGATTCTAAGACCTTGGGATACTTACCAAGCCTCGACTTTCCCATCGTTGGCCCCAATGGCCACGAATATTGGCCGCACCAGCCGGAGGGCAAGTCGGGCGTCGCGCGGTGGCGTTGGGGTAAAGACAAGGTCGCTGAGCATTATGAGGAGCTGGTCTTTCGGCGCGGCTTTGTCTACACCAAGAACTACGAAAAGAAGGGTGCGCGTCCCCGTTCCATTCTCGATGGGGAACGTTTTGGGGTCACTCGAACAGGCCGTCGTGACGCCGAAGAAGCACTTGGTGTCACGGGAGTCTTCGACTTCCCCAAACCTGTGCGCCTCATCAAGCATCTACTGTCCATCACCGGCGGCACGGACGCGGTAGTCCTTGATTTCTTTGCAGGCTCAGGAACCACTGCCCAAGCCGTCGTTGAGCTCAACCGCGAGGATAACGGTCAACGCTCATTCCACTTGGTCCAAATACCCCACCCCACCGAGCCGTCTAGTGCCGCGCGCCACGCGGGTTTTGAAACGGTCGCGGATATCTGTCTAGCGCGGGTTCGCTCCCTCGATACTCCTTGTGCGCATTTCACCTTGAGGTGATAGCCCGGCTCTAGGCCACATTATGCTCTTCTGTGCCTTCGGGCCTGCCAGGGATTCCGAAGAAATCTAGCACCGCATCGGTGGCGAAGCCTTCTCCCACCTCAATTTTCGTAGAGTTGTTACCACCCGGCCACACGTGCGATCCCCCCTCAATGCGGATGTGCTGAAGCGGAGCCTGGCACCCGGTCCACGTCTCTCTGGTCGCACCGTTTGTGAGGCGTACCGACTCGACGTCGCCGCGGCACTTGTTGCGTTTCTGATGCTGCCCGAGCACCTCTGCAACGGAAGAATAAGCCGTGCCATGACGCACACCGCCTTCATAGTTGACCACGGGATCCTTAGTTCCGTGAATGTCCAAACGGCCTACCGGTCGATCAGAACAGTCCGTATGGATTCCTTCGTAGTATGCAGCTGACACGGTAGCTACTGAACGAAAAGTCCCTGGCATCCGGCACGCCAAGAAGGCCGCAAACCCTCCGCCATTAGACAATCCAGCCGCGAAAATGGCATTGTCGTCCACCTCATAAGTGGCCCGCAGGCTATCCACAATTGTGCGCACAAAGTCGAGGTCTTCTTCCGCGCTCGTCACTGCGTAAGGTGCTGGGGCCCACGCCGCCTTCTCCCCAGCAGGGTAAGCCACGATGGCATCAGCAGCATCAAACTGGCTGTACTTCTCCATATTTTCAGGCGAATCCGTATACCCGTGGAAAGAAAGCAGCACCGGCCACGCGCGCTCCGGGGTGTAATTCTCAGGCACGTGAAGTAGGAAACTGCGCCCAGAGGCTAGCTTCATCTTCTTTGTGTGCCCCGGCTCAGGGCCGACGAGCATGGGCGCTACCGGGATACCGAGATCATTTGTCCATGCTGCTTCAGGTGTCGGGGATGTCGGGGCTTCCTGGGATGTTCCACACGACGCCAACGCTAGCGCGCAGACAGCGCTGGCCGCTAGACCGACGAGCGTGTGCACTGGGCGCGGCCATGCTGTAGACGTTTTACCCATTGTTCCCCCTCAACACTCTCACTTCTGCGCGCCAATAAATCCTCGTCCACCTTAAAACATCGCACCGACATCTACGAACCCGCAGCGCCACGGTAAGTTTGGAAGCATCATGTGCTCTTCGCCTTCCGAACCATCTGTTTCCTCCAGCGCCTCTCCCGCTCACCCTCTGCCCGAGCACTACCCCAGCTACCGTCGGGCTTCGGGGAAGGAGGCGCCCAGCTTCGGCACTGCCCAACGACGCAGGCATTCCGCGCAAGCTTTTAGCGAAGGCGCGGAGACCTACCATGACGTGCGCCCTGGTTACCCACGCGAAGTGTCGCAGCTCATCGCTTCTGCACACACAGTTCTCGATGTTGGTGCAGGAACCGGCAAGCTCACTGAATCCCTGACCAATTCCGTCGTCTATGCCAGCGATCCATCCCCCGACATGACGCGTGTCCTGCGCCGGCTCGGAGTGCCGTGCTGGCGCGCCACCGCCGAGAACACAGCGCTCGCCAGCTCCTCCCTTGATGCCCTCACCTGCGCGCAAACCTGGCATTGGGTCGACGTCGACCAGGCATGTGCAGAATTCGACCGAATCCTTCGGCCGGGTGGCAAGGTCCTTTTGGTATGGAACACCCTTGACGTCAATGCAGACCCGTGGATCCTGCGTCTTTCCCGCATCATGCACTCCGGTGATGTCCACCGTCCCGGCTTTTACCCATCCTTTACCGCGCCGTGGACACTGCGTGAGGAGCTGCGCCTTACGTGGGAACACGAGCTCGCCCCTGAGGACCTGCATGAGCTAATGCATACTCGCTCGTATTGGCTTCGCAATGGGGAAAAAATCCACGAGCGCATGACCTACAACCTCAATTGGTACCTCTATGAGCACATGGGTTTTAAGCCCGGCCAGGTCCTGCGTATTCCGTACCGAACTGATGCTTTCGTGCTGGCGCGCTCAAGTGAGTAGCCACCTCCGTCAACCATGACAACTGTCATCCCGGATTCGTGACACCCTGTCTACGCTGCGAAAACCTTCGCGCCATAGCGTGAAGGTATGAGCACGACACGTACCACCCCACCAGCAATCGACGTCACCGGTGTAAGCAAGACCTTCAACGCCTCCTCCCGCAACCCTGTGCGCGCGCTTCACGACGTCTCTTTTAGCATTCAGCAAGGTGAAATCGTCGGCCTCTTAGGCACCAATGGCGCCGGCAAGACCACGCTGCTTGACCTCATCCTGGGACTGACCACCCCAACCTCAGGGTCTATTAGTGTGCTTGGCGCCTCTCCATCTCATGCCTCTAAAAGTGGGCGTATCGGTGCCGTCATGCAAACTGGCGGCTTATTACCGGAGATAACCGTGAAGGAAACCCTTGAGCTTCTCGGTGCCGCGTTTCCCGTCCACCGCCCCTATAAGGAGATCATCGAGCGCGCCAACTTGGGCTCTATCCTCTCGCGTCGGGTGGGCAAGTGCTCTGGCGGCGAGCAACAACGTCTGCGCTTCGGGCTGGCCTTGTTGGGAGATCCGGAAGTGCTGCTTCTCGACGAACCAACCGCAGGCATGGACGCCGGCGCCCGCCGTCATTTTTGGGAGGCCATGCACGAGGAGGCAAGCGCTGGGCGAACGATTCTTCTCACCACTCACTATCTCGAAGAGGCCGATACGTTTGCCCAACGCATCATCATGCTCAACAGGGGCGAGATTCAAGCTGATGGATCTACCGAGGAGATCCGCAATGCAAACGCCACCCGTACCATCCGTGCCAGCTTCCCCAACGGCATCCCGGACAACCTCGAGACCGAGTCTTTCCCAGGAGTGCTGTATCAAGAGCACACAGACACCGGTCTGTCCATCACGACCCGAGACTCTGATGCACTTGCTCGCTACTTACTCACCGAAACCACGGCCCGGGACATCACAATTTCTGGCCATAGCCTCGAAGACTCCTTTATGGAGCTCTCTAACGCTTCCCCCGACACGACTACCCCATAAGGAGACCCCACGATGAGCATCAACAATGCCGTAACTCCCACGCTCGGGACAACCCTCAACTACGCGGCCCACGACCTTAAACGTCTGCGCCGAGACCTGCCCACGCTCTTTTTCAGCATCGGCCTGCCAATCATTTTCTATATCCTCTTTGGCGCGATGCAAGAGTACGGCGACATCGAATTCAACGGTGGGAATGTCGCCGCACTGGTCATGATCGGCATGGCGCTCTATGCAGGAGCCACTGGCGCTGTGGGTGCAGCCGGATCTATGGTCGCAGAGAATCGCGCGGGTTGGGGCCGCCAACTAGCGTTGACTCCCCTTCGGTCTTCCCAGCTAGCCGTTGCCAACTTTCTCAACATCTCGGTTCGTGCCATCCTGCCCATTGCCGCTGTCTTCATTACCGGTGGGCTGACAAAGGCGTCCATGCAGCCGGACCAGTGGACGCTAGCTTTTCTCATAACTGTTGTCTGCGCCATTCCCTTCGGCTTCTACGGCATGGCCTGCGCTATGCTCATTCCCTCGGAAAACACCGTCTCCGTAGCGACCTCGACCATCGTCATACTTGCGTTTGCCGGGAACGTATTCATGCCGCTGAAGGAATCGCTGTTGGAGGTAGGTCGCTTCACCCCAATGTATGGCGCGCAAGCGCTTGCCCGTTGGCCTCTTTCTGAAGGCTCCCAGATGATCAATGGCGAACGCCTCTTCATTGAGGACCCGATCTGGTACGCATACGTTAATATCGCTGTATGGACGGTGGTGTTCGTCGGGCTATGCCTGCTTTTGCACAAGCGCGACAAGGAGCGAGCATGATGCGGAACTTCAGACCGCGTGACGCTGCTTTCGCCGCTGTCTGGCTCATCTTTCTCCTACCGGTGCTGCTGCAGATCCTCCTCCAGCCCAGCTATTCCACCGCCCAGCGAACCTGGGCGGTTATTATCACCGCGGTGTTTTGTGCTGCTTACCTTGTCTCTTTCGGTACGGTGCACGACTATCCACGTGGGTGGTCCCATAACCATCGAGTAGCTATCCGGTGGGTTATTCTCGCGCTGATCGCGCTTGCCGCCGTCCCTTCTCACGGCGCCTGGATTGTGGTCTTCGTGCCCTACCTCGGGGCCTTGGTAGCCTTCACTTTGCCTCTCAAAATCGCAGCCGTGATCATCACGGTCACTGGAATCCTAGCTAGTATCCCTGTCTGGTTGTTCGATCGCCCGCGCTTCGTTGACCTCGCAATCATTCTCTTCGGGTGGCCCCTCCTTATTTTGGCGCTCGGTGCCCTCTCCCAGCGCGAAGACACCGAGACAGCTTTACGCCACGACCTAGATCTGTCTCAGCAACGAGAGGACATTGCCTCCGATATCCACGATCTTCTTGGCCATACCCTGACGGCTATCAATCTCAAGGCCGAAGTGGCCCGCCGGCTCATCGACCGCGACCCTACCAAGGCCGCTGCCGAGCTCGAGGAGATTAGTTCGCTGTCTCGGTTATCCCTTGCCGAGGTCCGCTCCACTGTTACTCGCATGAAGAACCCCACCTTTGCTGGCGAAATTCAAGCCGCGCGGCGCATTCTGGAAACCGCCGGAATCCAAGCTCACCTTCCTGAGACTCTCACCCAGCCACGGGCTCATGAAGATCTGTTCTCGTGGGCACTGCGCGAGCTCACCACCAACGTTGTACGTCATTCGGGTGCCACGCAGTGCTGGGTGATTCTCACTGAAGATTCCCTCCAGGTCACGGACAACGGCAACGGATTCACGGAGGATGCCACGCAGGCGCTTGCCGACGGCCTCACGGGTCTTGCCGGCCTTCGCCACCGTGCAGAAGCTGTCGGTGGCGAGGTCATTACTCAGCGTGCCGAAGGTGTGACCACGGTCCTCCTCGCCTTGGACGGCCACCGGCTGATTCAACAGGTGCGATAGTTATGAGCGAACACATCCGCGTACTCATCGCCGAAGACCAATCCCTGGTCCGGGGCGCTCTCACCGCTTTGCTGAGTACCGAACCTGACATCGACGTCGTTGCCGAGTGTTCCACCGGAGCCGAGGTCGCCGCACTCGTTGCTGAGCATCAGGTAGACGTCGCTCTACTCGACATTGAGATGCCTGGAATGAACGGTATCGATGCCGCAAAGTCGATCGCCGGCACTCACTGCCGCAGCCTCATCGTCACCACGTTTGGCCGTCCCGGTTACGTCAAACGCGCCCTCAACGCGGGCGTCGATGGCTTCCTCGTCAAAGACACTCCCCCGGAGGAACTCGCCGATGCCATCCGCCGCGTCCACTCGGGTCTGCGTGTCATCGATCCGCAGCTTGCTCAGGACATACTCTTTACTCCCGACAACCCGCTGAGCGAACGGGAAGTCGAGGTGTGCCGCCTACTGGTTCGCGGCCTCGGCTCCGCCGATATCGCAGCACACCTCCATCTCAGTGGAGGTACGGTGCGCAACCACGTTTCGGCCATCATGACGAAAACACAGGCAAGTAACCGATTTGAGGCCGCGCGGCGCGCCGAGGCAAACGGCTGGATCTAGACGCTTGCGTGCTCTCAGCCCACACTAGCTATCGGCGTTGACGGCGCTCGCGCACGCGCACCGCGATGCGCACGGGCGAGCCATGGAAACCGAAGCGCTCACGGAATTTGCGCTCCAGGTAACGGCGGTAGCCCGCATCCAAGAATCCAGTGGTAAACAGCACGATGGTCGGCGGCTGTGTCGAGGCCTGGGTAGCGAACAGCACGCGCGGGAGGCGATTGTTGTTCATCGGCGGCGGGTTCGCAGCAATCGCCTCACGCATCCAGTTGTTGAGCTGACCAGTAGACACGCGCTGGTCCCAGCTCTCGAGAGCCTCAATCATGGCAGGCTCTAGCTTCTGCAGGGCGCGGCCAGTCTCCGCCGAGATATTCACGCGGGTCACCCACGGCAGGTGACGCAAGTTCTCATCGATTTCGCGCTCCAAGTAGTAGCGGCGATCCTCGTCCACAAGGTCCCACTTATTGAAGGCGATGACCAGGGCCTTACCGGCTTCCAGAATCATGTTGAGGACGCGCTGATCCTGCTCGGAGACTTCCTGGGAAGCGTCGATAAGCATGATGCATACCTCGGCAGCATCAATCACGCCGCGCGTGCGCAGCGAAGCGTAGTACTCATGGCCCTGCGCGTTCTTAACCTTCTTGCGCAGGCCCGCAGTATCAATGAATTTCCACAGGCGCTGATCTAGCTGCACCAAGGAGTCAACCGGGTCGACCGTCGTGCCGGCGGCATTGTCCACGACGGAGCGCTCCTCCGCCGTCAGCTTATTCAGAAGCGAGGACTTGCCCACGTTCGGCTTGCCCACCAGCGCCACGCGGCGAGGCCCCGAGGTAATCGAAGAATGGCGCGGCTCTTCCGGGAACAAACGCAGGATCTCATCCAGGACGTCGGCGCCGCCCCGGCCATGCTGGGCGGAGACGGGCCACGGATCGCCCAAGCCCAGCGCGTAGAACTCAGCCATGTCTGCGTACATGGTTTCCGAATCGAACTTGTTGGAGACGAGGATGACGGGCACCTCAGAGCGCTGCAGCTTCCGGGCCATGACCGCATCGGTTTCAGTGATGCCTACCTTGGTGTCCACGACAAACACGATAACGTCGGCAGTCTCCATGGCCTGTTCTGCCTGGCGCGCGATAGCGGCGTGGATGCCCTTGACGTTCGGATCCCAGCCACCGGTGTCCTGAACGAAGAAGCGCTGGCCGTTCCAATCCGCCACGTAGGAGACGCGATCACGCGTTACGCCCGGGTGGTCCTCCACCACCGCTTCACGGCGACCGAGGAACCGGTTCACCAGGGAGGATTTGCCCACGTTTGGGCGGCCGACCACGGCCACCGTGCAGAGGTTTTCCTCCGTGTGCTCCTCGCCCACGCCAAAGGCGTGAGATAGCGCCTCCCACTCTTCTTCGCTGAGCGGGCTCTCACCTTCGGCGATATCTTCATCCTCGCCGAAATCGGCTTCGCCGAACTCGGAGTCGTCGAATTCCGACTCATCGAATTCATAGTCGAAGTCCTCAGAATCGAAATCCTTCTGCGCCCACCCGCCGTGCGGATCACGCACGACCTCTTCTTCGAGTTTGCCTAC
The DNA here is from genome assembly GCF_001811515.1 of Corynebacterium sp. HMSC076G08. NCBI lineage: Bacteria > Bacillati > Actinomycetota > Actinomycetes > Mycobacteriales > Corynebacteriaceae > Corynebacterium > Corynebacterium sp. HMSC076G08. The sequence continues at coordinate 14,422 of NZ_KV805018.1, forward strand.
CGGGTAATGAAATTCCGTCTCGAATTCTTCCGGCTGCTGTTCGGGGTTCACGTTTGGGTTCTGCGGTCCATTAGTCATGTGAGGCCTCCTTTGCGGCCGATTCTTCGACGACGGCGATGAGGGCATCGAGGACCTCGTCTGGGGTCATCTCAGAGGTATCCACGAGCACGGCGTCCTCGGCTGGGCGCAGCGGCGAGGTGGCACGGGAGGAGTCCGCAGCGTCGCGCCGCTCGACGTCGGCAAGCACGGTGTCAAAATCCGAATCGATGCCCGCCGCACGGTTCTGATCGTGGCGGCGCTGCGCGCGGACCTCGGCGCTGGCCGTCATGAAGGCCTTAGCGGGAGCGTCAGCGAGCACCACGGTGCCGATATCGCGACCCTCCACAATGGCACGGTGTGCCTTCGCGGCAAGGTTCCGCTGCAGCTCCACGAGGTTCTGGCGTACCTCCGGGATGGCAGATACTGCCGACACGTTGCGGGTTACCTCGTCCTCGCGGATCACGCGGGAGACGTCCTCGCCGGCAAAGATGACCTGAGTGGAATCCGGATCATCGGAGACCTCCAGAGGCAGGTTTGCGGTTGCGGCGATGACAGCGTCGGTATCCGCTGGGTCCACGCCCGCGCGCAGCACGGCAAGGGTAGCCACGCGGTACATGGCGCCGGTATCGACATACTTCGCGTCGAGGCGCTTGGCCAACGCGCGGCAGGTCGTGGACTTCCCGGTGCCCGACGGGCCATCCACGGCCAGAACGAGTCCCTGGTTTGGCATGTTTGAAATCATTACATCCCCACCGCCTTGTACAGGCTGGTCAATTCGTTGGAGTTCAATGCGCGCAAGGAGCCGGGCTTCATATCGCCCAGCTGCACGGTGTGGAGCTTGGTGCGCACAAGACGCTGGACCGGAAAGCCGGCCTCCTTCAGCATGCGGCGCACGATGTGCTTGCGGCCTTCGTGCAGCTCAAGACGCACCAGCGAATAGCCCTGGTTTTTGTCCACGATCTGCGCATAGTCCGCCTTCGCCGGGCCGTCTTCTAGTTCAACGCCCTCGCGCAGCTGGCGAACCAGCCTCTTATCGGCCTCACCCAAAACGGTGGCCAGGTAGGTCTTGGTGACCTCGTACTTAGGATGCATGAGGCGGTTGGCCAGCTCACCGTCGTTGGTGAGCAAAAGAAGGCCCTCGGTATCCGCATCGAGGCGCCCGACGTGAAACAGGCGCTGGCCTGCCACGACCCGATCCGCTACGACATCGCCCACGCACGGACGACCCATGTCATCCGACATAGTGGACTGCATGCCGCGGGGCTTGTTGAGTACGAAGTACTGAGTTTCTTCGTTGACGTTGATGCGTGTGCCATCGACGCGGATCACGTCCGTGTTGGGGTTAACTCGGGTGCCTTGGGTGATGATGACCTGGCCGTTGAGCTCAACGCGGCCCTCATCGATGAGGATCTCTGCATGGCGGCGGGAGGCAACGCCGGCTTTGGCCAGCACCTTCTGGAGGCGTTCGCCTTGGTTCTGGGAATTCTTCTTAGCTTTACCGTCTACCAGCCAGTCCGCGCCCAAGTCGCGGGCGACGGAATCGGCGGTGGCCTTCTTCTTTACGTGCTGATGGCGGGCCGGCTTAGCGTTCGAGACAATCATGTCGCTGTCTCGCTTTTTCTTGTCCGGTGTGCCATCGCGGCGAGCGGGTGGAGTCACGGATGTGTCCTCTCAATAGTTCTTCAATTTGCGGCGCGCGGAATCGCGCCGTTGTCCGGCCGCAATCCTACCGCACGGTGGGCCTTTATGAGTAGTCCTCATCGATCTGCTCGATGTCTGGCAGGAGCGGCGCGAGGTCTGGAAGACGCTCGAGGGAATCGATTCCCAGAAGCTCCAGGAAAAGCTCAGTGGTTTCATACTGGTGTGCGTTGCCGACTGTCGGCTCGGGGCTTTCGATCTCTCGAATGAGCCCGCGCAGAAGCAGCGTGCGGACAACGCCATCGACGTTGACACCGCGAACACCAGCGACTTGGGCGCGGGTGACCGGCTGGCGGTAGGCGATGACCGCGAGGGTTTCGAGTGCGGCGCGCGAAAGCTTGGTTTGGGTCCCATCAAGCACGAACTGCTCGACGGCGTCCGCATTTTCTTTGCGGGTATAAAAACGCCATCCTTCCGGTGTCTCACGCAGGTCGATGCCAGAACCACGCTCGGTGAGCTCACGCTCCACTGCCCGCAAAGTATCTCTGACAACGGAGACCTCCGCATCTACCACGCGCGCCAGCTCTTCCGCGCTGGCGGGCGAATCGATGACCAGAAGGATCGATTCGAGGCGTGAGCGCAATTGCGGGATCAGCGGAAGAGCCGCCGGTGCGCTCGGCACTGGGGCCTCACTGTGTACTGCGGGTGACGTGTCCTCCATGAGTCGGTAGCGTACCTTAATCCCAGTTCGCCGCCGCAACAACGGCCGGATCCACGTCGAGCCCTGTCCACGACAGTTCCAACGGGCCCAAGGATTCTGGTTGGGACGCATCCACAGCCTTGGCTTTGTACAGCTCCAGCAATGCCAAGAAGCGGCCCACGACTTCCATGGAAATGGTGCAGTCCCGCGTTAACGCATCAAAGCTCATCCATTGCCCTGTGCCTAACAGCTTGAGCGTGGTAAGGATTTTTCCAGCCTGTTCCGGCACAGAGACGGCGACTTGGTGGATGTGACCGGTCGCGACTTCCTCGGGAGGCTTGGGGCGGAATACCCCGGCGGCGAGTTCCGCGAACGTGGCTGGGGTGTGTCCAAGTTTGACAGGTGGAAGAAGCTCGCTGAAGCGCTCCTCCATCGCCACCGCACGTGGATAGCGGCGCTGGGCGGCGCGCTGCCACTGCGCAAACTGGTCAGCGACCTGCTTATAAGCCTTATACTGCAGCAACCGCGCGAAAAGCAGATCTCGGGTCTCCAGCAGTTCGAGGTCCTCAAGGTCATCGACCTCGCCGCGCGGCAATAAACGCGCCGCCTTCAGATCCAACAGCGTAGCGGCAATGAGCAGAAATTCCGTCGTCTCGTCTAGGTCCGCGGTCTCCCCCAACGCTCGGGTATAGGCCACGAACTCATCGGTGACCTCAGACAGTGCCACCTCGGTGACATCTAGCTTTTTCGCTTGAATGAGCTGGAGCAGCAGATCGAAGGGACCCTCAAAATTGCCCAGCGCGATGCGAAAGCCTGTGATCTCCGGTTGGGTCATAACAGGCGGCTAGCCGTTGGCCCGCTCGATGACCTCTTTAGCTAGGTCGCGGTATTGCTTGGCGGCCTGCGAGCTTGGTGCCCAGGTGGTAATCGGCTCACCGGCTACCGAGGTCTCTGGGAAACGCACGGTTCGCGTAATCACCGTGTCGAAGACCTTATCCCCGAAGTACTCCACTACCCGGTCCATGACTTCGCGGGCGTGGCGGGGGCGACGGTCGAACATGGTGACCAGAATGCCCATGATCTCTAGGTCGAAATTGATGCGGTCAGCAACCTTCTCCACGGTATCGGTCAACAGCGCGAGGCCGCGCAGGGAGAAGAACTCGCATTCCATCGGGATAATGACGCCTTGCGAGCAGGCCAGCGCATTGACCGTGAGCAGGCCTAGGGAAGGCTGGCAGTCAATGATGATGAAGTCATAGTCCTTGCGTACCGGGCGCAGCGCTCGGGCCAAGGTGTGCTCGCGGCCCACCTCGTTGACCATCTGAATCTCTGCGGCGGAAAGATCAATGTTGGCCGGAACCAGGTCGAGCCCCGCGACGCCGGTGTGCACGATGGCAGAATGCACCGAGACCTCACTATCGAGCATGACGTCGTAGATAGTGTCCTGAATCTGATCATGCGTCAGCCCTAATCCGGCGGACAGAGCGCCCTGCGGGTCCAAGTCAACGAGGAGGACTTTACGCCCCAACTCCGCCAAGCATGCTCCCATGTTGATCGTGGATGTGGTTTTCCCCACTCCACCTTTCTGGTTGCACATGGAGATAATCGTGGCGGGGCCATGCTTTTCCAATGGCTCTGGTTCCGGAAGCTCCCGCAGTGGCCGGCCGGTCAACCCGACCTGTGTTTCGGAGGCCTCAAACAGTCCCTCGTCGCTCACAGTCACACCTGCTTCCTTGACCTGTACGGCTCTAGTTAGGCCATCTTCGCGTTAGCCCTGCGGCACTCACCGGCGCCGCACTCTTACATCCTTGTGATTATAGGGTACCCCCTTGAGCACCCGCATCGCGATTATAGCCAGCAAAAGCCGCCACATAAAGCCTCAAAGCTAGACTGCGAGAGCTTTTACTTCCGGTTCGAACGGAACCGACGGAGTGCGAACCCAGCGACCAATGCGATGATGCCGAGTGCCGCAATCCCCGCTATCACCGCGCCGGCGCCAAGGCCTGTATCAGTATCTGATTCTTCGCTAGCTGTCGTGGCGCTGTCGCTGTCAAGCTGCTGCTCTGGAGGCACGTCGGTGGTGTTCTCTCGGGTTGGGTCTGTGAGTGTCACCACCAGCTCTGCCGACTGGGTGTCCTCGTTGATGAACTGCATGATGAAGGGGTTGTCGGGTTCCATGCCCTCTGGGTAGGTCAGGGTCATGGTGCGCGAGCCCTTATCAATGTCGCGTTTCACGCTCTCGATGAACTCCCCTTCCGCGTTGAGATAACGCAGCGTGACGCCTTCATCCTCAAGATGCTTGAAGCGGTTATAAAGGTCCAGCGCTTGTTTCAAACCTAGCTTGGCGTGAATGGTCTGGCCTTCGATGGTGGATTCTAGGTTGACATAGGACGTGTGGGAATCATCCACGCCTTCCCAGCCACGGCCCGTACGGTGCGGTTGCGCGTGGCCGGTGCTGGAACTATCCGCACCGGTCGCCGCTCCGCCATCGCTTGCATCGTCTGTGACGTCGCCGTTTCCACCCAGTTCTTCGTTACCTTGCTGGTTCTCTGCGTCCCCCGGCCCCGGCTGGCCACCACCAAGGCGCCCCGGATCGACACTTTCGGCAGCGTCGTTGAGTTCCTCGGCGGTGACATCGGCGTCAGCAACGAGCACGATGGTCATGGTCACGCCCTGATAGGTCACCGGAACGGTAATCTGTCCACCTGCTGGCGGGGCCGTCACCGTAGCAGTGCCACCTGAGGCGCTCACATTCCACCCATCGGCAGCCACGGAGACGTCGACAGGCACCGGCAGGGAAACCGTCGTGGTTTGTCCAGCCGGCACGGGGATGGTGGCATCCTGAGCATGGGCAACTGCCGCGCCGAGCCCGGGGATTCCGTCCTTCGCGCTCACCGGGTTGGCCGCAACACCGGCAAGTGGAAATACGGTGAGCGCGAGAGCAATCGCAGCCCCGCGAAAGGTCCGGGAAGCGCGAGCAGATGAAGTCATAGAAATCCTTTTCGTTGATGTAAATCGAACTGATTCTAGGCGCCTTTAGGCGCGTGGATGAGCAGTGCGCCACACCTCGCGAAGCGAATCCGCAGTCACGTGCGTGTAAATCTGCGTCGTCGTCACGGAAGAATGACCCAGCAGTTCCTGAACTGTACGCACATCCGCACCACCCTCCAGCAGGTGGGTAGCAAAGGAGTGACGCAGGGTGTGCGGAGAGATGTTGGCGCTCAAGTGCGCGCGCTGTGCAGCGGACTTGATGGCGGCCCATGCGCTTTGCCGTGACAGGGCCTTGCCCCGGGTGTTGAGGAATAGCGCGTGGGAGGCTCCAGTTGCTAAGACCGGCCGAGCCCGCACGAGATAATGCTCGACCGCTCTTACCGCGTGCGAACCCAACGGAACGAGGCGTTGCTTATCGCCCTTGCCGCTCAGCAGCAGAATATCGCGCACGGACGTCGGCCCCTCAGCCGTTACGTCATCCACGCTCAAGGAGATCACTTCGGAGATGCGCGCGCCCGTGCCGTAGAGAACCTCCAGCAAAGCGCGATCGCGGATGTCTATGGGGGCTGCGGATTCATCAGTGGGAATGGCGTTGAGCAAAGTCTCGACGTCCTCCACGCTGAGGGTCTCCGGTAGCGCTTGGGCCCGCTTGGGCGGCGAAACCTCCGCCGCGACGTCTTCTTCAATCATCCCCTCCGCGAGCGCAAATTTATGCAGCCCACGCGCGACGATCAGCGCTCGACTGGCCGAGGACTGGGCGAGGGATTCACGCAGGTACATGAGGTAGTTCTCCACGTGCGCGCGAGAAACCTGGCGCAAATCCGTGATCCCAGATTCCGCTAGCCACGACACGTAGCGATTGATGTCACGCCGGTAATTACTCACCGTGTTCTTCGAGGCACCTTTTTCCACCATGAGGTGCATCAGCCACGCTTGCCCAGCGGCGGCAGCGGGAGTCGTGCTGCTCACAGCTTCTTCAAATCCGGTCCGGTACGCCGGCTAGCCAGCGACTGCGGCCGCAACTCGAAAGGTGAATCAACCGGCCGCGGTGTGCGTCCTTCACGCACACAGGCATAGGCGGCGAGAATTCCGGCCACTGCAATAGAGTTCACAATCTCGCCGGCGAGGATGCGATCGACGGCCTCCGCGAGCGGCACCCACGAAAACCCCATGTCGGCCTCTTCATCACCTGTGGCCTCGAGCTTGGCGACGTCCCGCAGCCCACGCGCCACGAACACCCGTACGGCTTCTTCACAAAAGCCCGGGGAGGTCACCAGATCGGTCAACACACCCCAGTCCTCGGCGGCCAGTCCGGCCTCCTCTTGGAGTTCGCGTTGTGCGGCACTGAGCTCATCTTCACCTTTGACGTCGAGCAAACCAGCCGGCAGCTCCCACAGGCGTTTGCTCACACTGTGGCGGTACTGCTCCACCATGGCGACTCGGTTGTCCTCGTCCAAAGCCACAACGGCCACGGCACCGAGGTGCTCGACGATCTCCCGCTGCGCCACGACATCTCCCGGCATCACAACGTCATCACGGCGGACGGCGATAATGGGGGCATCGACAAGCAGCTCGCTTCCCACCGTACGAAACTCGTGTGGCATTTAGAGATCCTTCGGCAGCGCCGGCGCTGCGCCCTCGGCATTCGCTGCAGAACCGTACACGCCGCGGCCGCCATCAAGCTGCTCCTTGACGGCCAAAACGCTGGCCATCTGGGAGACCGGGTGATCGATGGAGTCCACGGTGCTAATCCCAGTCTTGGCCGCCCGCAGCTTTTCCAACACTCCGCCATCCCCTGCAGACTGCACGCGCCCGGCATACACCATGGCGGCGTCCGCGGACTCGAAACCTTCCAGGAACTTGACGGTGGTGTCGATAGCGTACTTCTTGCCAGCGCTGTCTTCGTCTTCTCCTGGTGTCAGGCCGCCGCCGACGATTACGACCGCCTGAGCGGGCAGGATCGTGCCATCCTTGTAGTCGATGTAGCCGGCATCGCGCAAGGCACGCAGCAAGGTCGCCCGATCGTCGACGGTGGCAAGCGGTTGGGTGGTCTTAGCATCCATCATCAGCCCGGCAGCAAGCGCTTGGCCGGCATGAGTACCGGCATCGATCTTCTTCTTATCGAGCTTCGCCCCTGCCGGCAGCGTGGTGGTGACGAGGGACAACAGCTTGTCTGCGGATTCCTGGGCCAGGAATTTTTGGGTCAGCTTGATGCTTCCAGCGTCGGTGGAATCGGCGGAGCCGAGAAGATCCTTCACAGCCGTGACATCGGCATCATTGGCGTCGGGCATGCTGAGTACCATGACCGGACGCTGGACTAGAGTGCCGTCGACGACGTAACGGCCGAGGTCCCCCATCACGGAATCAGCGGAATCCAGCTGGGCCTTCGCAATGTTGTGGTCAAGCACCAGCTTGCTGTATTTTTCTCGGACCTCGTCGTTGGACTCCCCACCGCGCCCCGGGGTGGAGTCCATGTTCGGTGCGATGACCAACGTGCCCAACGCAATACCAATGGCTGCGCCGAAGCCAAGGCCGGTGACAATCAGGGATTTAGGCGAACCCATTATTTGAACCACCCCTGCACGCTCAACGCGAAGTTGTTCCACGTATCGATCAGGTTCTGCAGGAATGATTCATCGCCACCCAGGCCGACGATGAGGATGACCACGGCCAGCGCCACGAGGATGCCCAGCAGGGCCCACAGCCACCCCATTGCGCCGGAATTCGGCGCGGTGTAGAGGTTGATGACGGCGTCCGCGTCCACGAGGCGCGTACCGGCCTTCATATGGCACAACAGGGCTGCGGGCGTGGCATTCGGCTCGTTGGCGAAGATGTCATCGAGATCGAGGGCGCCCCCAACCTGCACAATCATCTGCGCTTCGTGGTAGTCCGCGAGCAGGAGTGCAAGATCCGTTGCTGAGTCTGTCGCAGCCGGGAATGTCATCGCGCCAATTCCCAGATCCTGAATGCGCTCGAGGCCTTCCGCAGTGCCGTCCGGCTCAGCTGGGAGAATAACTTGGGCACCACTGCGCAGGGTTTCAGAGCTCACTTCCGAAGGGTTTCCCACGATGAAGTTAGGCTGATATCCCAGCTCAACTAACGTATCTGCGGCAGAGTCGACACCGATGATGATGGGTTCATACTCGCGGATGAAGTTGCGCAGCAGCGTGAGCTTTTTGCGGTGCTCCTCAGAGGGCGACACCACGAGGACCTTGCGTCCCGCCATGACGGAACCAGCATCCGGAACGCCAAGGCCATCGATGAGGAGCGGGCCTTCGGAGTGGATGAACTCGATGGAATTGCCAAAGTAGGCTTCCATATGGTCGATAAGTTCGCGTTGCGCGGAGGAGAAGTTCTTCTCCGCGCGGTCCCGGGTAACCACCGTTCCAGAAGACAACTGGGTATCCCCCACATACACCGTCCCGTCCTCAGTAAGACGCGCCTTCTTCCCGTCCTTGAAGTTGCTGACGAAATCTTGGCCCACGCCCTCGATGAGGGTGACGTCGGCGTCGAGAAGCATGTGCGGGCCATAATTCGGAATGGAACCGGTAGAAAACTCCGCCACGTTGATCACAGCAGCTGGTTTCATATCCACGAGGGTCTGGGCCTCTTGGCGGGAGATGTTGGCGGCGTTGATGACTGCGAAGTCACCGGCGCTGAACTTCTTCATGCCCTTGCCACCCGGGGTGCAATCACGCAGCGCGCCGTGTTCTCCAGGCAGATCGGTGTTACGGGAAAACAGACTCATGCCTGACAGTTTCCCCTGTTAGGCGCTCAATGTGTGGAAGGCGCGCGGAAACTCTCTACTTCTGCTTGAGCCCGGTCGAAGAGCTCCTGGGCATGCGCGCGGCCAGTCGCGGTGTCATCAAGACCAGCGAGCATGCGGGCGAGTTCCTCGACGCGTTCCTCGGCGCTCAAATCCGCCACGCCTGAGGTGAATTTCTCCTTGGACACGTGCAGGTGCGAATCCGCATAGGCAGCCACTTGGGGCAGGTGGGTCACGCAAATGACCTGGTTGGTGATGGACAGGCGCGCTAGACGACGCCCAATCTCCACCGCCGCGCGCCCACCGACGCCGGCATCTACCTCATCGAAGACCAACGTGGTTCCGTCGCCGCTGGCGAGTACCACTTCCATCGCCAGCATGACGCGGGAGAGCTCACCGCCGGAGGCGGCCGAGGCCAAGGGCTTTCCGTTGAGTTGGAATTCCACTTCATCCGCGCCCGTCTTGGAGTACTTCGCCTTGTGCACGGCGACCGTCAGTGTGGAATGAGGCATGGCCAAGCCGTGAATCTCCTCGGTGACCTGCGAGCCCAGCTTCTTCGCTGCCTTGATGCGGGCGGCGGTGAGCTTCTCGGCCTTAGCCACCATTGTCTTTTCGGCCGCCATTACCTCCTTCTTCAATGCTTCGAGGGCCTCGGTGGAGGTGTCCAACGTCGCGAGTTTCGCTTCTGCCGCGTCACGCCAGGCCAACACCCCATCGATGTCTGCGGCATACTTACGTGTCAGGCGCTTGAGCTCCTGTTGGCGCTGCAGGGATTCCTCGAGGAGGTTGGGATCTGCGGGGAGATTTCCCAGATACGTGGTGAGCTCAGCGGCAATATCGGTCAATTGCGTGGTGACCTCGCTCAATCGCTCCCCGAGCCGCGCGAGTTCGACGTCGCTGGCCCCAGCCAATGCGGTTTCAGCGGTGCCGACGAGGTTGACGGCGGTGTCCTCATCACCGAAACCTTCCCCGCCGTCGAGAGCGCTCAGCGCGGTGGCGGCTCCCTCGCGCAGGGCATCAACATCCTGCAGGCGCTTAATGAGGGTCACGAGCTCTGCGTCCTCGCCCGGTTCCGGGTCAAGGTCCGAAATCTCCGTTATCGCGAACTGGAGCCGGTCGACTTCCTGTGCCATCTCACGCCGTGATTCTGTACGGCGCTGGTAGTCCTTGGCCAACGCGCGCCAGCGGCTAAATGCCTGGGTATATGCCTCGCGGACCGCGTCGACTGCAGGGTCGAAGCGGTCAATGGCCGCCAGCTGTTGATCAGTAGACAACAGCCTCAGCTGATCGTTTTGCCCGTGGACGGTAATGAGATGGGAAGCGAACTCCCCCAGCGTCGCCGCTGGCACCGCTCGCCCACCCAGGTAGGCCCGCGAGCGTCCCGCAGCCGACACCGTGCGGGAGGCGATGTATTCGCCGTTCTCATCGGGCTCTCCCCCGGCTTCCTCGACTAGTTCCGCCACGGCCTTCGAGTCAGAAGAAAAGTGCCCTTCGACGGCAGCTTTGGAGGCTCCTTCGCGCACGCGCGAGGCATCAGCGCGCCCTCCCGCGAGCAGGCGCAGTCCGGTCACCACCATGGTCTTGCCAGCACCGGTTTCACCAGTGAGCACGGTGAGCCCCTGCGAAAGCTCCGCGGTGGAGCTTTCAATTACACCGAGATCAGAAATGCTGATATCAACGAGCACGGAGAGTTATCTTCCTTCCTGGTTACGCGCTAGAGCAGGTTAATGCCGCGGTCCGCGCCAGCCTTCCACGGGAAGGCGCAGCTTGGACACAAGCCGGTCAGTGAAAGGCTGGTGGTCAAGGCGAACCCACCGCACCGGCCGTTCACCGCGCACGATTTCCACGCGTGAGCCTGGGGGCATGGAGATTTCCCGAAAACCATCGAGGATCACCACGGCGGGAGTCGTTGCCGATGCCGATTCCACCGCTACCTGTGAATCCGGAGACACCACGAGCGGCTTGGTAAACAATGCGTGCGCGTTATTCGGCACCACCAGGATGGCATCGAGCGAAGGCCACAGCACAGGGCCGCCGGCGGAGAAGGCATAAGCCGTGGAGCCCGTAGGGGTAGAAATAAGTACACCGTCGCACCCAAAAGCGGATACTGGGCGGCCATCCACTTCGAGGATGGCATCAAGCACTCCGGACCTGTTGAGGTTTTCAATCGACGCCTCATTCAGCGCCCAGCTGCGCTCACGCAACGCGCCTTCCGAATCGAAGACGCTCACGTCGATGGTCAGGCGGTCTTCGACGTCATAGGACTGCTCGATGACGCGCACGAGCGCACGGTCTAGGGACTCCGCTTCCCATTCTGCGAGGAAGCCCACGTGCCCCAAGTTGATGCCCAACACCGGAACGTCCACGGCGCGGGCCATATCCGCAGCGCGCAAGAACGTGCCATCGCCTCCGAGCACCAACACCAGTTCGCAGCCCTCTGCTGCCGCTGGTGTATGCCGGACGTGCTGCAGCCCGGGAAGCACAGTATCCGCAGCACAGACGCGCACCTTAATGCCTGCCTCCTGCAGCAGCTCCGCGGCCCGGTGGGTGGCGGCAAGGTTTTCCTCGCGACTGGCGTGCGGGACAAGAAGAATTTCACGGCGCATGGTGCCATCCGCGGCGCTGGTAGTGCTCACTGAGGTCCTTCCTTAATTGCCGTTTCGATGAGTACGTCCAGCCTATCCTCCGGGGTGGACATCCCGTCCTTGACCAGCCAGAGGAAATACTCGACGTTACCGCTCGGTCCCGGTAGCGGGGAGGCAGCCACACCTTTTACGCTTAGGCCGAGCTCCTGAGCGAAGACCGCCACGTCCTTGGTTACTTCCGCGCGAAGCTCGGGTGACCGCACCACGCCGCCGGCGCCAATACGGTCCTTACCTACTTCAAACTGTGGCTTGACCATGGGCAGTAGCCACGCGCCATCGACCATGCACTCCACGATGGCCGGAAGCACCAATTTCAAGGAGATAAAAGATAAGTCACCCACCATGGCATCGCACGGCCCACCGGTCTGCTCTAGGGTCAGATTACGAATATTCGTGCGGTCTAGCACGGTAACGCGCTGGTCGTTTTGCAGGCGCCACAACAGCTGCCCGTAGCCCACGTCAACCGATAACACCTCTGCGGCACCGCGGCGTAAACAGACATCGGTAAACCCACCGGTCGACGCTCCTGCGTCCAACACGCGCTTGCCCTTCAGATCCACGTCAAAGGCTTCAAGTGCGCCCAAGAGCTTGTGTGCGCCTCGCGACGCCCAGTCATCCCCCTCACTGGCCTCCACCTTGATGGATACCTCTGGTTCCACCACCGTGGCGGGTTTGGTGGCCTTGAAACCACCAACCGTCACGCGGCCGGCCTTGATCATCTCAACAGCGTGCTCACGTGAGCGCGCGATCTTTCGGCGTACCAACTCCGCGTCAAGACGGCGACGTTGCGGTGGCATAGACAGGTCCTCTTTCCCCTACATTCCTTGGTGTAAAGCGCTAGTTGTCTTGAAGCGCATCCCGCAGCACGGTGTGAGCACGGTCCAGCTGGACCAGCTCCTGCTCAAGAGTTTCCGATGGCTCGTTAAGAATCGCGGCGATGGACTCATCCAGTTTTTCTGGGGCAAGCACCGCCCGCGGGTCATGGGGCTTTACCGCCATGTGGATACTACTCTTTCAGCGGCCTCGCTCCGCGGCTGAATATAGCGAGGAGGCTCAGCGCCCGCCCAGGCTACTTCCAAAACCGTGCGCAGCGCCTCGACCGAAGTCGACTTCTCATCGCCTCCTTGAAGGACAATGTCATAGCCGTCATACCGAGCCCGGAATCCGCCCTGGGCTCCTGGCCGTGCCTGTGCTTCCGAGAGTGAGAGCTCGTGGAAGCCCGCGCCGATGAAATTGGGACGTGCCTCCGGAATGGCTTCAATAAGCGCCAGCTCACGAGACACACCGGTCAACACGTGGAACGTATCCATCGCTGCGTTATTACCACCGACGATATCGGTGTCCAGACGGTCGCCGACAGCAAGGGGTTTGGTCGACCCCACCAGCTTGGCCGCCTGCGTAAACATAGCGGGCTCCGGTTTGCCTGCAGTAATAGGTTCAACGCCCGTGGTCGAAACAACAGCCGCGACGAGCGAGCCATTGCCCACGGCCATTCCTCGCTCCGTCGGCAGCGACGTATCGAGGTTGGAGGCGTAGTATTTCGCACCTTGATTGATAGCAAATGCCCCCTCGGAAAGCTGTTCCCAACCGACCGACTTATCCATGCCTTGCAACACTGCCGCAGGCTTATCATCGGCGCTGTCGACTACTTCGAACCCTGCCTCACGGGCCACAGTGCGGAATGAGTCAGCGCCGATAACGAGAACCTTGGTTCCTGCCGGGAAGTCCTCACGGGCAATCTTGACTGCGGCTTGCGCGGAGGTAACAACTCGGTTGGCATCCGTTTTCAGTCCAATTTCTCCGAGCATGCCAGCCACGGTCTGGGGGCTGCGGGAAGCATTGTTCGTCACATACACCGCGGGAACACCACAGGAGTTAATAACGTCAACGACGCACTGGAGGGCCTGTCCTCCCTCCCACACGGTTCCGTCAAGATCTAGCAGCAGCGAATCGTGGGTCTTGAGAATACTCATTATTTACATTCGGTCAGACGCTCCGCGGCGTCGGTCCAGTCTCCTTCATCGATGTCAACCGCGTGCTGGAACCATTCCTGTGCCTCCTCCTTACGGCCGGCCTCCAGCAGGGCATTGGCGTAAGCATAAGAAAGGCGGCAGGCAGACACGCCTGTGGCGTCCTTGTTCGGCTGCGCGCGCTGAATCGTGACCACAGCAGAATCTGCTTGACCCATGTCTAAGCGTGCACCTGCAGCCACGATTGCCAACTCGATGGCATCCTCCGGTGCCAGCTCCTTCGCCTCTTCGCTGCGCCACAATTCCACGGCCTTCTCTGGGCGACCAAGGCCGCGTTCACAATCCGCCATCACGGCAAGCAATCCAGGGCCACCGGAAATGCGGCGCGCAGCACGCAACTCCGCCAGAGCTTCCTTCCACTCCCCAGCACGGTAGGCGGCGATTCCATTCATTTCACGCGCAACCGATACGCGTCCAGCACGATCCTTTGCTGCGCGCGCGTGGCGAAGTGACAGCTGCGGGTCATCATCAAGCCACGTTGCCGCCATAATGAGATGCTTGGCCACTGCTTCGGAGTTTTCCTTCGATAGCGAGGAGAGGTCCTGCAGCACAGAAGGATCGAGGTCAGTGATATCAATATCAGATGGCAGATCCGGATCCGTCATGCGGCGATTGATCCGCTCCTCACGGTAGCCCGAACGCTGCGGATGCGAGGCCTTGTGCTTATCACGATCGTGGCCCTGACGATCGTTGCGGCGATCCCCACGACGAGGTTTAGCACCAGCGCGACCGCCACGGCGGTCATCGCGGCGATCGCCGCGACGCTCTTCTCGACGCCCCGATGCGCCGCCACGCTTCTCAAACTTCCGGCCACCAGAGCGGTTGTTTCCCCGGTTGCTTTCCGAGGAACCTTCGCGGCCACGCTCGTGGTCGCGGGAGTTAGATTCAGACATTAAATCCATGCACTTTCTGCGGTAGACGCGTCCGTATGTACCGAACCAGTGTACAGGTCAGCGGCCCGAAACCGGCAATGCACCGACTGGTGAGTGAAATGGCCCACACCCATGGCTAATAGTCAAAATTCACGGGCCATCAGGCAAGGAATCAAGCCGATCCAATGGCCAACCATGCCGAACGCGATCCAAGCCCGCAGCCACCTGTGAAGCGGACAGCCCATGTTCCACGCTTCCGTCGTCCAACGGCCGACCACGAACGACTGCCCAGAATGTCCACCCGTTATTGCGGATTGCATCAAGGCGGATCCCCTGGCGGTCACGCGCCATGACAGCGCCTTCCTTAATCATTCGGTCCAGCCTCAGCCCTTCCACGGACACCTCGAGCATCCGGGACTCGCCGTTTGGCGCCACGACCAAGGCCTTCGTGGCATAAAAATGCCCCTTCTTCCCACGCTTGGCATTCTCTTCATCGTGAAAAAGACTGCCGAGGAGAACCGGATAAAAATCGATCCAGCCATTCTTCCAGGCCCTACTAATTCGTCGCGCAAACAACGCATGCTTAGCGATGAGAAACAAAAAATAAAGGAGCAACGCGCCAAGAAGAAACGCCAAGAGACCCGGAACCTTGAAGCTGTTAAGAAGTAAGCCCACAAAGAAGATCAATCCTGCTGCCAAGACCATCGCTCCGAAAAACACAAGACCACCACGGATATCGCGCACTTGCGGAACACGCTCTACTGATTCAAAGACCGGACAAAGGTTGTAGGGAGAGGGGTTCTCGTTTTTTCTCCCGTAGGGAACAGCCTTCAGTTCCTTCAGGAAGACCGGGTTATAAGAATGAGTAAAAGAAGCCGAAGTCTGCGGGAACCTCATCGCGTTCTCCTTCGCTATCCCGCCAAGAGTTGATACCGACTACATTCTAGTTGTAAAGCACGAAAAGGAAACGACATCCCGCTATCAATACAGTGCTGGTGGCCGACGATTTACGGGAGCGCTAAAGACTTAAAACGTCAGGCATGTAGTCCCTTAAATGACGAGGTTATGGGGTTCAGGAACCCGTGTGATTGCTTGTCCTCAGGGCTATGAACGCAGACTTAGAAGTGCACTCATGAAGGTCACCAATGATTCCAGATCGAGGAGGAGTACAAGCTGATTTGAAAGACCTGCCCCCCTTAGCCGCCGCATTCATTCACGTGTTCTAAAACGCTGGTCGCAAATAAACCATTCCAATAGACGGCCACCGACACTGCCAATAGACTAATTCACTCGACCAGACGGACTACTAAGGCTCGCGCATGGGTACGTCGCAGTTCGCGCTCGTGCGCACTGCATCCAAGATTCATGTCATAGGCACCAGCGCACACGTCTATTCCTACTGTTAATTCTCGGGCTTTCGAAGATATCCTTCACTATAAATTTACACACCTACTACTTCGTAAATTTTTGCACCTATTAAATTTGCAAACCCGATACCAAAAGCTGACGCCATCGAAAATATAGCTACTACAAATGTCCGATCTTTATCATCACCTTTGTCATACTGAAACTGCCAAGCCATAATAGTTGCGAGCGTCCGGGCGGTATGAATTAAGCAGAATACCGCCATCAAGGCTAATGAAAAGACAATCATTGATTGTAAGAGCACAGCACTGCTAACTAAGAGAATCCCGCCGAACACCCCCAAAGCAACTGCCAGCAAGAGTAAGGCGAAATTTGAAGCCCTACCTCCTTTCTTGAAGCGAGAGTTCTTCTGGATAACATAATTGATCGCAATTTCTATAAATACAGAGCACAATAGCAACCAACTAAGCTTACTTCCCTTGGACGCCAGTATGTACGGCACTAGAACGGAACCGGTTGTGATAATTGCGAATGTAACAAAGACTTTTAGACAAGAAATCCATACATCTGTTGCCAATGAAAATCTGACGGGAAATGAAGCTCGGCGTACAACGTCGACCCCTTGATTTTGCTTCAATACGTGCGTCGCGGCGATACAAATAAAATATCCAAAACTCCCAAGCAACGAAGCTAAGGTTCGAATCGAGACATCAAAAAGCAGAACGCATGATACGGTGGCTGTCCCAAGTAGAACGACAGTCAACGTAGCTGTTCGTAATGCAATTTTGAAACTAACTAGCTCCTCTTTTTGCAGGTAGCGTGGAGGAAGAGCACCTCTCAGAGGCGAAACAAACCTTCCAAGCAAAAAGATTCCAACCAAAGCACCCATCAATGGGATTTGACCAGGGACCATTCCAAGAACAACATATGCGACAACCTGAAAAATCTGCACACAGCCGAGAACCCTAGCTTCGCCCACGACATCTCCGAGACGTGCAAGCGGCAACGACAGAATTGTCCCAATAACAATGCCCGTGCCCACCGCATGCAAAGCACCTTGACCATCAAGCCCAGATTCTACTGTCAGGTAACCTACAGAAGCTGCAAGAAATGAAGTCACGTACGCATCCACAAGAACATTCACTCTGATTACAGTTGCAGGAGAGAGCATTTTCCTTAAGAGCATCTCAAGACACCTCCAACTGGATTTCTACGAATGACAACTCAATGCTCGTGACATTAAAAAACTGAGCGACGAATCCGTCCACCGATTCTCATAGCCCGGGCTAGACCCGCAAAAAGCAACGCCGAACGCTAATTCAACCATTTTGATTAGTGTAGCTGAAATAAGTTCCTGGAAAGTATCAGCGCGAGGAGAAAGTGCCGAAAAGATGGTGCCAAAGCGTTATGGACCTAGGTGTGGTACTCAAAAAAGATTTGAGGTCGCTCCCCCAGTGTCGTTGGGGGGCCGACCTTGAAAACGAAGAAAGGGACCGTTGAAGCGGAAGTAGTGCTTCAACGGTCTCTCTTTGTTGTGTATTGAGTTATGGTTTGTTGTTTGGTGTCGGCGGTTTCTTA
>NZ_KV805019.1:0-1447 GCF_001811515.1 Corynebacterium sp. HMSC076G08
GGCTTAAGGGACATTTCGTGTGGATTTGCGGCGTGTCGCACTAAGGGACATTTCGTGTGGATTTAGGAGCGTCCGGCCCAGCCTTTTCTTATGCCTAAGCTGGGGTTCCATTCGTTGTCGATGCCGGTGTCGAATGTGGCAGGTCGCCCGTCTGGGTGGCCGCGCCGTTTGAGTTCTTCTTTTGCCCAGGCTGCGCGTGCTGCTTTTTCTCCTTGGCGTCCGAAGTCTTGTTGCTTGGCTAACTCCAGTGGCGCTACCGGGTCTTCGGTGTGGGTGTAGAGCCACCAGTCCATGGTGATGCGCTGATGCTCATCGAACATGCCACGATGGTTTCCTGCTAGGTCTTTGAGCTGTTTGTTGATGCCGCCTTCCAGCAGGTTTGTGGTGGCTTTTAAGTCCTGTGTGACACCTTCAGGCGGGTCAAGGAAGGTAAATAATTGTCCGGCGTGGATGAGCTTTTCTAGCCGTTTTAGAGCCCTGCGGGCGTTGCGGTGGGTGTACCACCATTTCTGGTTGGGGCTGACCCATTTCGGTACTTGGCCTGCTGGTATAGCACTGCGGTAGGTTCGCTCTTTAAGCCAATCAGCAAAGGTAATGCGGGTGTGGTGGACTGCAGCTGTAAACCGCGCAGCATCGTCGGGATTGCGTACTTGGACAAGCATGTAGCCCAGTTTCCGGATTGCTTTATGCGCTGGGTGAATCGGGTTGCGGCTGATATCAGCAAAAGTGTTGCGTTGGACGTGAACTAAGCAACGCTGGATGGTCACATCGGGCCATTTAATACGCAGTGCCTTGAGTGCTCCGCCTGCCCCGTCGGTGGTGACGATGAGTGGTTGCGCGATTTTGTCGAGCAGTTTCAGGTACTCGTATGAGCTTTCACGCAGGCACCAGTGCCAGGCGATGACGTGTGTTTCGGTGCAGGCTACCAGCAGGCATTTCTTGTGGAAGTAGGTGCCGTCGATAAAGACCTGGTCGTAAACACGATAGGGGTCAGTAGACGTGGGCACGGTGATAAACCACAGCAGCTTGAACCACCGGGTCAAAGTCCGCCTTGTTACCCCAAGGCGTTTGGCTAAATGGTCTGCGGATTCGCCGGAAAGAATCCAGTCAATAAAGATTTTGAAGTGCCGAATCTCGCTGGTGTGTGCGCGGGTATTAATCGATGAAACGTTGCATTTAGGACACAACCAGCGCTGGGTTCCTGCCGCGGTTTTGCCGTTCTTAACCAGTCCGTGGCCGCACATGTCACACGACGGCCGATTCCTATTAGCCATAGGAATTGGCCTTACCGCACCAGCAGCAGTCCTCCTATCACAGACCTAGGACTATCCAGTGTTGATTTCACAGATCGGGCCGTTGGAACCGATTCAAAATCAAGATCACCGTATTATCCCAGGCTGCCCCGGGAATCCGTATCGGTTTATCCACACGAAATGTCCCTTAAGCC
>NZ_KV805020.1:0-3837 GCF_001811515.1 Corynebacterium sp. HMSC076G08
TATCGGTTTATCCACACGAAATGTCCCTTAAGCCTAACTTTTCAACCCCCGCACCTGTGTGCGGGGGTTTTCTTGTCTCATCTGCTAAAATTCTTGGGCGTTGTCAGAAAACATCGAAGAAGAGGCGGCACCGAAGATCGCCATGACAGCTCCAAGGAGAGTTTCATACATGAGCGCTAAGAACGCTAAGAAGCAACCAAACAATTCCGTCGAGTTCCTTATCGACGACGATTACGGAATCACCGAGGCCATCGCCACCCTGGACAATGGCGATTTCGGCACGCGTACCATCCGTTTTGAGACGGGCCAGCTGGCTCGCCAGGCCGGTGGCTCCGTGACCACTTACCTGGACGAGGACACCATGCTGCTGTCCACGACCACCGCTTCAAACCAGCCGCGCGAAGGTTTCGACTTCTTCCCGCTGACCGTGGACGTCGAGGAGCGCATGTACGCCGCAGGTAAGATCCCGGGCTCCTTCTTCCGCCGTGAGGGCCGTCCCTCTACTGAGGCTATTCTGGCCTGCCGCCTCATCGACCGCCCGCTGCGCCCGACCTTCGTGAAGGGCTTGCGCAACGAGGTCCAGGTCGTTGTCACGGTCCTTTCCATGGACCCGGAGGAGTACTACGACGTCGTTGCCATCAACGGCGCTTCCGCCTCCACCCAGCTCTCCGGCCTACCTGTGTCTGGCCCGGTGGGCGGCGTGCGCATGGCACTGATCGCTGATGATAAGCACCCTAAGGGCCAGTGGGTGGCCTTCCCGAACAACGAGCAGCACGAGCGTGCTCTCTTCGAGATGGTCGTTGCCGGCCGCATCGTGAAGAAGGGCCGCAAGGATGACGTTGCCATCATGATGGTGGAGGCCGGCGCTGGTGTGAACGTAGCCGAGCGCATCAAGGAAGGTGCACCGGCTCCGCAGGAGTCCACCGTGGCTGAGGGCTTGGAGGCTGCGAAGCCTTTCATCAAGTCTCTGTGTGAAGCGCAGGCAGGTCTGGCGGAGCGTGCAGCCAAGGAGACGCAGGAGTTCCCGCTCTTCCCGCCCTACGGTGATGATGTTTATGCGGCCGTCGAAAAGGCAGCCGCCAAGAAGCTGGAGAAGCTCCTCACCATCCCGGGCAAGCAGGACCGCGATGACGCCACTAATGAGTTCATGGAGCAGGTCGAGGCTAAGCTCATCGACGATTTTGATGACCTCGATGAGGCCGATGCATCCAAGCAGATCCGCAACGCTTTCAACGCCGTGATGAAGGACATCGTGCGCGCCAAGATCCTCACTGAGGGCTTCCGTATCGATGGCCGTGGTGTGACCGATATCCGTGACCTCGGCGTAGAGGTTGACCTCATCCCGCGTGCTCACGGTTCCTCCCTGTTTGAGCGTGGTGAGACCCAGATCCTAGGCGTGACCACCCTGGACATGCTGAAGATGGAGCAGCAGATCGACTCCCTGACCCCAGTGGAGTCCAAGCGCTACATGCACCACTACAACTTCCCGCCGTACTCCACCGGTGAGACCGGTCGCGTAGGCTCCCCGAAGCGCCGCGAGATTGGTCACGGTGCGCTGGCTGAGCGCGCGCTGCTGCCGGTGATCCCCTCCCGTGAGGACTTCCCCTACGCCATTCGCCAGGTGTCTGAGGCCCTTGGTTCCAACGGTTCTACCTCCATGGGTTCCGTCTGTGCGTCCACCCTGTCCCTCTACAACGCGGGCGTTCCGTTGAAGGCCCCAGTGGCGGGTATCGCCATGGGTTTGGTTTCTGGTGAAGTTAACGGCAAGGAAAAGTTCGTGGCACTCACCGACATCCTCGGTGCTGAGGATGCCTTCGGCGATATGGACTTCAAGGTTGCCGGTACTTCCGAGTTCATCACCGCCCTGCAGCTGGACACCAAGTTGGATGGCATTCCATCGCACGTGCTTGCCGACGCCCTCGAACAGGCCCGCGACGCCCGTGCCGCCATCCTCGACACTATGTCGGAGGTCATCGAGGGCCCAGACGAGATGTCTGGCCTGGCTCCGCGCATTACCTCGGTGACTATCCCGGTGAACAAGATTGGTGAGCTCATTGGCCCGAAGGGCAAGACCATCAACGCCATCACCGAGGAAACTGGCGCCGATGTCTCCATCGAGGAAGACGGCACCGTCTACATTTCGGCCGCTACGGGTGAAGCCGCTGACGCTGCCATCGACCGCGTGAACAGCATTGCTAACCCACAGCTGCCGAAGGTGGGCGAGCGCTTCCTCGGCACCGTGGTGAAGACCGTGGCTTTCGGCGCCTTCGTTTCGTTGACCCCGGGTCGTGATGGCCTAGTGCACATCTCGAAGCTGGGTGGCGACGAGCGCATTGAAAAGGTCGAAGACGTCGTCAACGTTGGCGATAAGATTCAGGTGGAAATCGCCGACATCGATAACCGCGGCAAGATCTCCCTGGTCCCAGTCGAGGAGGATTAATCCCCAGACTAGCTAGGACTGTTAGGACCTCCTAGAACAAGGGCCCTGTAACCCAGGAATTAGCTGGGGGCAGGGCCCTTATCGTTTCTGCACACGTTGTTAATCCTGGAAGTCGAGTACGAGCCGCTTAGGGTCCTCCAGGAAAGTCACCGAGTACGGCGTCTTCTTCTGTAGTCCAATGATCAATTGGGTTTGTGCCTCGAATGAGGTGGTGTATACGACCTCGCTCACCACACCGGTACCGGGAGTAGTTCCCGGCTTCATATACTTTTCTTCGAGCTCCGGTGTGGAAGGCCACGGGGTTCCCTCGATCCCCAGATTGAGAAAAGTGTTTCCCTCTACTTCGACTGGATAACCTGATGCCTGTTGACGAGGTTCATCGGTATAGGCGGTGAACCAGCCGGGCTCACCTTCACCTTCGAGATCAACCACCACCCGCGTGAAACCGTCGTGATCGCCTACGCGCACGCCCGTCGGAGTGAGACCGCCCAACTGATCCGGCATGTGGTGTTGGTCATCGAGCGCAGCCGTCCCCATCCCCGCAAAGGCCGCAACGTTTGCGCCCTGCTGTGAGGGAGCAGCCTGCGTGTCGCTGGGCGGCGGCTCCGGCGCATCGGTGGCGGCGGAGCTAGAAGGAAGTGCACTGAACTGCGGCGCTGGAGTCGTGTCTGACCCGCGCTCCGCGCACGCAGTTAGAGGCATCACGCATACGGCGCTAATGGCTGCGATGACGGCGACGGAAGATGGTGAGTGTGACATTCTTTATTCTCTATTTCTTGAGCTGTACCAGTTGGATGAGGTTTCCTACGGTGTCATCGAAGACGGCGATGGTGGAGGGGCCGACGTCGGTAGGCCCCATAGTGAACTGCACTCCCTTTTCAGTGAGCTCGCTATATTCTCTCTCCACGTCTGCAGATAGGAACTGGGTGACAGGAATACCATCAGCCTTGAGTGCTTCTGCGTAGTCCTTGGCCGCGGGGAGTGCCTTGGGCTCGAGCAGGAGCTCCATATCCCCTTGGCCTTCAGCGTTGGCGACCGTGAGCCATCGAAAGTCTCCGTGGGTTACGTCAGCCTTCACTCGAAATCCGAGCGTATTGACATAGAAGTCGTGAGCGCGGGCAACATCATCAACGGGCACTGAAGCAATGTAGATCTGCATTCACTCCATCCTAACCGGCATGACGAAGACCAGCCGGCCCCTTCGCCAGCAGTCGGGAGCCTCGGCTAGAGCCTGGCGGTGTAGCCGTCGTTTGATTCGACGGTGCTGGACTTTGGGCTGTGGCTTTGCTTCGTCGTTTTATCCGACGGTGTGTGTTCGCTGGTTCGTAGTTTTTCTCTTTTCCTTTCAGTTTCCTTGGGCGGGTTTCGTCGTTTGAAACGACGGGGTTAGAAGGGGA
>NZ_KV805021.1:0-25129 GCF_001811515.1 Corynebacterium sp. HMSC076G08
ATCGGTTTATCCACACGAAATGTCCCTTAAGCCGAGCAGAGAGCTTAGAATGAAGGCGCTGACCTTAATCTGTGCTGGCTGGGAGCGTCATGGAGTTACTAAAAGAGCCAATTTGGGATGTGGAAAGTAACGCGAACATCGATCCCGATGAGAACTTTGTCCGAATATTTTGTTCTTTCCAAAATTCATGAGTGCTATTCCCCTCAGCCACTTCCCAAAGCAACGAACGGCATAGTGAGGTGGGGGATGAAAAAGAAGTAAATATCGGGCGAATGTGCTTGATGGCGAAATGGGGCAGGGGTGGTTCCGAAGAATTTTTGGTCGCCTAATTCAGCACTAGCGGCAGGACCAATACACCGGTTGAGAGCGCGAGCATGCCTAAGCAGTTGATCCAGAATTCACTGTCGAGGAAGTGGGCGCGGACACGGGCTGCTGAGGCTGCGCAGAAATATGCGATGACTCAAAACATGGATGCGATTCCTACGCTTGGGAACCAGAGTCCGTCGATGACTCCTGTGGCTGCGCGGCACTTGATGACAATGAGCGCCCACCACCAGTCTTTGGGGCGCTGGTTAACCCGAGTCTCAAAAGACTAGGGTTTGCGGGGAAGGGGAGGGATTATATGCCTTCTTGTGCGCCCTCGCAACAAATCTTGAGGAAGTTTATACAATAGTCTACATTTTACATCTTTTGCTTCCAATTATCCCTACTGGATGTAACTCTAGGGGTGTCCGATTTTCAGCCATCTTTTCTAGAAAGGATTATGGACATGTATCGTCTCAAGAAATCTACGCGTTTAGTGGTGCTGGTTGCGGCAGCAACAGTTTTTGCACCAGTCAATGCTAGTGCCGGTACTGAGACTGACCTCGCTGAGTCGACTCAGAATAATGCCTCTCAGTCTTCTGTTTCCTCAGAAGTTGCGGAAAAAGCAGATTCCTATGTTTTCCTTCAGGGAGACCAATTCGCGATTGCTAGAGAGGCAGAAAGCGCTCTTTCGCAAAAGGAACTGCAAGAAATCAAAAATGAAGTAGAGACTCAGAACGAAAGGATCAGCGAGGCCAAGGCTGATAGTAACCTTGAGATGAAGGTGGCGGGAGACTCGATAACTTTCTGGGAAAAAGGGCCGAAGATTTCGAGCGCTGATGATGATGACATTGATCCATACTTTCAAGAGGGTCGGAATGGAATTGAATTCCATGGGACTTATGTGAGGGTGCTACTGTCTAAAACGACGATTAACCGGGTGGGTGGCGGTGTCACAATCGCTGGAGTCTGGATTCCCGAGCCAGTTCTTTCCAAAATCCTAGCTACTGGAGGGGCTATTGCTGGTCTTGCGCCCGGTGGTATGTATGCAGACTATGGCATTGGTTCGATTGTGGCTGGCGCTTTCACACATAATGCATATCCTCAGCGGGTTGGTTTTCAATAAATTATCCTTCCTCTAAACAGAAAGGGGTTTAGGGAAAGGTAATTGGAATTTTGCCATATGGATGTTTCTGCATTGTTCAGATAACAGTCCAAGAGAATCTGCCGCCTGGCAAGAATAGAAATGGTTCTGGAGAGTAAAATATGTGGAAAAAGATATTGGCCACTGTGGGCGTTTTATTGATGATGCTTTCCGCTCAACTTCAGTGGCCGTATGGGGTCACGATTGCTCTAGCAATTTTGGTCATTTTCCTTGTGTTTGTTCCATCTGGGAAGAAGTAAATATCTGAGCAGAGGTGGGTATTTTAGCGGGCCTGCCTCTGTTTTAGATTGATTATTTATTAAGTTATGAAACAAAATACTATTTCTATAGTAGGCAGGCTAGCTCTTTTCTTTCTGGCTAGCGTATCTTTTGGGGCCACGGCTTCATCAATATCTACTGCTCAACAGAGGAATTTCGATCCTCTTTCATATATTGAAAGTGGAGATGAGGTGCAGGTGGGTCCTCCCCGAGGGGCGGTGACGTGTTCTGTGACTATCATTTCCCAGCAGCGGGCCTTGACTGCCGGTCATTGTGGTGAAAGTGCGGATGAAGTGTATTCGAAAGGTAGGCGTATTGGAAGTATTGGTGAAAACTACTTGTGGAGTAACCAAGGGGTAGATGTTTCAGAAATACTTCTTGATCCTCCGGTAGATTACGTTCTTCGGGCTGATAAAATTAGTGATAAAAGTATCGAAATACCTTCAGCTATTTTTGCAAAAACCTTTCTCGGAGGGAGAATTGATGGGGTTGTCAACGACAAGAACTTATATTGTGAGGCATTTTCCATCAATGGGAGAGAATATCAGGCGCGAACTCTAAAGGCTCAAATGACTTCAAAACCTGGGGATTCAGGCGCCCCTGTCTATAATCCTGCAGGAGAATTGGTGGCCCTCATTGAAGGCGGCAATGGGAAAGGGGATACTACTATCACGCCGCTTTCTTTCCTGGAGGAAAAACTCTCTGAAGACTCTTCTTCTAATGAGTGTAAAGGAAATGGTTAAATTACACAGCCTGTTTGCTAGGAGATTTTCCGCTTTATCTAACGACTAGTTGCAGCTGCTACGCAAAAGAGGAGGCGGAATCTGCTCAACGACTTCCTGCGCTAGCGACGAGTAGGATTTGGACGGTGTTGGTTGTTGCCGAGTGTATTTTGTTAGTCGGCGGACGTAGCGCCATCGGCAGATGCCTCAATACTAGTCCTTGTCCTAACATCGAGAAGTTTTAGAGTGCGTTAATTTTGTCGCTTTAGTCGAGGGCTTGTCGGTTTATTGATTGCTTGATTTCGCTGCTTCAACTTATAGAACCCTAGTCATCGTTCACCGGTGGCTCGGGATCTGCGTTTGTTGTTGTCATTCTAGAAGCGGGTGCCAGCGCAGCTCTCGGAAGCGGGCAAAGCCCTGATCTTGGCTCAGTAAGGTTGCTTCTTCTTCTATTACGGACGCGGCTATCCAGGCATCAGGGATGTCGCTGGCTTTAAGCTTGTGCAAGCGCACCAGTTCAGTGAAGGTTGTCCAGGTCCCTGGGCTGGAGCTCAAAAGAGTGCCCGTTTGGGGCCGCTAAAATGGTATTGAGTGCAGTCAGTGCTTGCTGGGCGGTTAGTGGTTTGTGGAATAGCTTGTGGTTGGTCATAACTCGAACAAGGCCCGTTGCCACAACATCCAGGAGCCCAATTGTTTCATGCCGATTCAGCGCACCACTTAACCACTGCTGAGCGGGTTTATGTTGTGGTGCTGCGGAGTGGAAGGTATAAACGAGAATGTTGACATCAGGAATGATCATCGAGCACCGCCCATACGGCTTCTTTGTCGCTGAGATCAACTAGAGCTGGTCCGCCGCAATCGAAGGAGGGGAGGTTTATCCTGGTGTGCATACCTTTAGGGTAGAAAGCATCAAGTCATCAATCAATAGGTGCGATGATGCATCTTCCTTCTGGAAGCCGTGAATGGTTGACTGGTGTCTTAAGTCAGTGCGAGCGTCAGGATCGGTACTCCGATGGAGAATGCGAGCATGCCTAAGCAGTTGATCCAGAATGCGCTACCGAGGAAGTGGGCGCGGACATGGGCTGCTGCGGCCGCGCAGAAATAGGCGATGACTCCAATCATGGCTGTGATTCCTACGCCGGGGAACCAGAGGCCGGCAATGAGTCCTACGGCGGCGAGGCACTTGATGACAATGAGCGCCCACCACCAGTCCTTGGGGAGTTTGACGCCGCTGAGGCAGGCTTCGATGAAGGGGACTGGTTTGAGGGAGAGGGCGGCGTCGCCAAGCAGAATGGCTGCTAGTAGAAGGGAGGGCCAGGCTGGGGAAGATTCTAGGATCATTGGGTTACTCCGAATGCGGTGTTGAGGCGTTCGATCGATGAGGCGGCTTGGGATGTGAGGTGCTCGGTGTCGTAGATTCCGGCGGCCCAGCCGATGAGTAAGCCGAGGTAGACGTTGTACAGCAGGTCGGCGTACTCGGCCGCATCGGCGCTGCTGAGCCTGGTGCCGAGTCGCAGGGTGATTTCATCGGTCAGGAGCGTTTTGAGTGCGGTGAGCGCTTCGCCTTGATTGCCTTGTTGGATGAGTGCTGCGCCAAAGGCGCGGGAGAGCTCTTCGTGGCCGGTAAACATCTGGAGGAAAGGTCTCAGGACATCGAGAAGGCTATCGGATTGTCCCCGGATGTCATCGTGGAGTTCTGAAATGTGTTGGCCAATGGTGCGGATGAGCAGCGTTTGTTTGTCGCCGACTCCCATGACGGTTCCCACGCTAACGCCAGCTTCGGATGCGATAGTCCGGATGCTGGTGGTGGCGTAGCCCTGAGTGAGGAAGAGTTCGTAGGCGGTGGCTAGGACCTTGCTGACGGTGCCAGCTTTGGCGGCCGAGCGCGATGAGTGAACGTGTTCAGTGAACATGTTCAAAAGGGTAGCTCTTGATGGTTTCGAGGTCAATGACGCCGAAGTGTTGACAGTTGGCGCTAGGCCAGCGTGGGGAAGACGCGGTCGCGCAGCAGGTGTGCAAGCTCGCGGTCGGGTGCTGTTGGGTTGACCCAGGCGGTGTCCCCGATTTCGGCGGCGGCGTGGGGTTCGTCGGTGGTGACGGTGCGGGTGTAGGTGAAGATGGTGCCGACGACGACCTCGCCCGGTTCGTTGGCGGCGGGAGCGTCGAAGGTGCCGAGTTTGTTGAGGCTCTCGGCGTCGAGGGTGAGGCCTACTTCTTCGGCAACTTCGCGCAGGGCGGCGTCGACAAGCGCCTCGCCCGCCTCGGGCTTGCCGCCGGGCAGTTGGTACTTGGTGGAGGACTTCTTGCGCACGGTAAGCACGTGGCCTTGTGGGTTGCGGATGACGACGGCTGCTACTTCAATCATGGCTGCTGATTGT
This sequence comes from Corynebacterium sp. HMSC076G08, assembly GCF_001811515.1. Lineage (NCBI taxonomy): Bacteria > Bacillati > Actinomycetota > Actinomycetes > Mycobacteriales > Corynebacteriaceae > Corynebacterium > Corynebacterium sp. HMSC076G08. The sequence goes on from NZ_KV805021.1 coordinate 4,827, forward strand.
AGGCGGCCTAGAGCAGCGGCAGGAGCACGAGGGCGAGATTGAGTGCGATGACCAGCGCGGCAAGCGTCCAGCCCACGGCCATAGACCAGGGTTTCGCGGCGAACTCACCCATGACGTCCCGGGAGCCGGCATAGCGGAAAAGCGGGATGATGGCGAAGGGGATGCCCAGGGAAAGAAGTGCCTGGCTGACCACCAGTGCCATAGTGGGGTCGACCCCGCAGCCGATGATGACCAGCGCCGGGATGAGCGTGACCAGGCGGCGGACTAGTAGGGGGACCTTGATGTGAAGCAGGCCGTCCATGATTTCGGAGCCGGCGTAGGCGCCCACTGACGTCGAGGCGAGGCCGCTGGCCAGCAGGCCGATGGCGAAGAGAACGCCGGCCAGCGGGCCGAGGTGGCTGGCAATCGCCGTGTGGGCCCCGGAGATGGTCTCTGTGCCGTCCACGCCGTAGAGGGCCGAGCCCGCCAGGACCAGCAGGCCCACGTTGACGAGCCCGGCGATGGACAGCGCCACGGCGATGTCCGCGCGGGTGCCGGCCAGCACGTGGGGGATTTCCAGGTCGGGGTAGCGCTGCTTGGTCAGGGAGGAGTGTAGGTAAATGGCGTGCGGCATGACGGTGGCGCCCAACATGGAGGCGGCCAGCAGGATGCTGTCCTTGCCCTCTAGGCGGGGGATGAGGCCGCCGGCCACGTCGGCGGGGTCGGGCGGGGCGATGGCGAGGCCGGCAAGGAAGCCGATGCAGATGACCAGGAGCAGGCCGATGACAAGCCCCTCGAACCACTGGTTCTTCTTCTGGAAGATGAGGAGAATGATGGAGACCGCGCCGATGATGAGCGCGCCCGCGAACAGGGGGAGGTTGAAGAGGAGTTGCAGGGCAATGGCGCCGCCGATGACTTCGGCGAGGTCGGTGGCCGCGGCGATGAGCTCGGCCTGGGCCCACATGCCTAGGCGCGCGCGGCGGGAGAGACGCTCGCCCATGATTTCCGGCAGGGAGCGGTGGGTGACTAGGCCCAGTTTGGCGGAGTGGTACTGGATGAACATGGCCATGAGGTTGGCCACGACGAGTACCCACACCAGGAGGTAGCCGTAGTGGGAGCCGGCGCTGATGTTGGCGGCTACGTTGCCGGGGTCGACGTAAGCCACTGCAGCAACGAAGGCGGGGCCGGTGAGGCTGATTAAGGTCTTACGCATAGGCATCTCCATACCAAAAGTTCAACTACTTGAAGTCTAGTTTTCATCGCCATATGTTCAAGCCAGGGGTTTGATCCGGCAAACCATGTTAAAGTTTATTTGTTAATTATTTAAATTACTTTATGTATTTCGGCAGGTTAGAGACTCGAAGCTTCAACGGGTACACTGCCTTCAGTGCGCCAAAGTTGGAAGATTTTTATTAGAGATGTAGCCAGGCTTGGCCGCGTCCCCAGGGCGTGGATCATCCTCATCGGGCTTATCATCACCCCCGCGTTGTATTCATGGGTGAACATCGCGGCTTTTCGTGACCCCTACGGCCATACCAACAACATCAAGGTGGCCGTGGTCAACGAGGATAAGGGTGCTAACAACGAGCTGACGGGGAAGATAGATGTCGGCAGCGAGGTCATTGAGAAACTCAAAAAGAATGACCAGCTAGGCTGGCAATTCCTCGAGCGCGACGAAGCCGAGAAAGCCCTTTTAGAGGGAGACGTGTATGCCTCGGTGACGATTCCTGAGGACTTCAGCGAGAACCTCGTGAGCATGCTCGACGGGAAGTTCACGCAGCCGCAACTGGTTTACCGCGTCAACGAGAAGAACAACGCCATCGCCGTGAAGATTACGGATACCGGTGCCAAAGGTCTGGACAAGCAGATCACGGCGGCCTTCAAGGAGCAGGTGGCCACCGTCGCGGCGGAGAACGTCAAGGACACCGGTACTGACTTCGAGCGAAAAGTCACGCGGGCGATGAACAACACCAGCTCCGCGTTCGGGGAGACCGCGCAGGAGATTGACGGTAACCGTGAGAACCTCGCGCGGATCCAGGGAAAGCTTGACGCCGCTGCTGATTCCACGTTGGGCGCCAAGTCCACGGTGGCTGATGTGAGTGCTGCGCTGGGCGACGCCCAAACAGCCCTCGCCGAGGTCTCCTCCCTAGTCGAGCAGGCCCAAGGGGGCATCGGTGACTTCACCGACCAGACCACCGGTGCCTTCGTCAGTGGCGCAAGTGCGGTGGCAGACGGCACCGCACAGGCGCAGGAATCCATTGCGGATGTCACAGCTGGCCTGAACCAGGCCGGTGACCGTTTCGATTACGCCACGCAACGGGCGAACACTGCTATTGACGCGAGTGCGGAATCGATTGCGCAGCTTAAAGCCCTGCGCGATTCCGCAACGCTTTCACCGCAGGTAGCCAAGGAAATTGATGACGCCATCCAGCGCCTCGATGAGGGCAATGAATCCAACCGCCAGCTGGTGGGGAACCTGAATGCGCTGAGCAAGGATACCCAGGCCGCAGCGGACAACGTGCAGGCAAGTGCGGAGGCCATCAACCAGGCGGCGGCAGATACCAAGGCCACCTCGCAAACGCTGCGCGATACCGTGACCACCGCTGTGCCCGAAATCAACCGTGCCATGAGCAATCTGAGCTCCATGGCGAGTGCTTTGAGCTCCACCCTGGAAGCTCAGAAGGGAACCATGCAGGAGGCCAATGGTCTCCTGGACGGCGTGGCCCAGCAGCTGCGCGCCACGAAGGACACCTTGTCCGATTTCGATACCAACCTCCTGGCCCTGCAGGACAGCCTGCGCGCTATGCAGGGCGATGTGGGTTCGCTGCGTGCCGCGATGAACTCCAAAGTCGTTCAAAATGTCACCGGGCTGGACGCGGAAGAAATCGGTAAATTCTTTGCGGAGCCCATCGAGCTGAAGACCGAAACCGTGTACCCGGTGGACAGCTACGGCTCCGCCATGGCGGCGCTGTTTACTAACCTCTCTCTGTGGATTGGTGCCTTCGTCCTCATGGTGATCTTCCGGGTTGAGGTCGATAAGGAGGGCTTCGACCGCATCACGGTGGGCCAGGCCTACTTGGGCCGCTTCCTCCTCATGGCCCTGATGGTCATCATCCAGGCCGTCACGGTGACCGTGGGTGATCTGCTCATCGGCGTGCAGACCGTGAACGCGCCTGCCTTCATTCTGACGGGCGTGCTCGTGGGGCTGGCCTACTTGAGCATTATCTATGGGTTGTCGACGTCTCTGGGTCACCTCGGCCGCGGCCTCTGCGTGGTCTTTGCCATCATTCAGATTCCAGGTGCGTCGGGCCTGTACCCGATTGAGCTGCTGCCCAGCTTCTTCCACAGCATCTACCCGCTGCTTCCGTTCACGTACGGCATTGACGCCATGCGCGAAACCATCGGCGGGTTCTACGGCAACCATTACTTCAAGAAGATGGGCGTGCTCGCCTTCATGTTCATTCTCTTCTTCGTCTTCGGTCTTCTACTGCGCAAGGCGTTGGCGCACTTCAATGTCATCTTCAACCGCGAGCTGAAGGACACCGAACTCTTCGACTATGAAAACGTGCAGGTTGTGGGCTCCGGCTACCGCATCGCGGACGTCATCCAGGCGCTGGATAGCCGCAGTGGCCTCAAGAGGGATTTGGACCGTCGCGCTCATAACTGGGGCTATTGGCTCAAGATGGTGGCCATCGCGGGCGTTGTCGGCGTGGTCATCCTCATTGTTGTCTCGGGCCTCTTGCCCGACCAGAAGCCGTTGCTCTTGGGCATTTGGACGGCGTGGTGCTTCCTTATTATTGTCGCCGCGGTCACCCTGGAGTACCTGCGCATCAGCTTGAAACAGTCCGCGGAGCTCGTGACGTTGGATGAAGATGACCTTATTCATCCGTCCAGCATCGGCGCGGAGTCCACGGAGGGGGATAACTAATGCGTGGAACACTCGATCTTTTCCTCAACGACATCCGCACCGCATGCCGCAACGTGATGAGCGCTGTGATGCTCGTGGGTCTCGTCGTCATTCCGATGCTGTTCACGTGGTTTAACGTGTTGGCTAGCTGGGATCCCTTTGATAACACCAGCCAGCTCAAGGTGGCGGTGGCTAGCAAGGACACCGGCTATGAGAGCGATCTGTTGCCGGTGCCCATCAACGTTGGCGACCAAGTGCTCAATGAGTTGCGCGCGAATGAGCAGCTGGATTGGGTTGTGACTACCTCCGATGAGGCGATTGAAGGAACCAAGTCCGGTGAGTATTACGCAGCCATCGTGCTCCCGGAAGATTTCAGTACCGACATGATGAACTTCTACACGGATGGTTCCCAGCCCGCGGATTTGTCCTTCTACATGAATGAGAAGAAGAACGCCTTGGCTCCGAAGATCACTGGTCAGGGTGCAGAAGGCGTGTCGGCTCAGGTTGCCGAGGCCTTCACCACGACGGTCGGTGACGTGTCCTTCGATCTGGTCACCTCGCTCTCGGACTTCTTGAGCAAGGGCGATACCAAGGCCGTGCTGGATCGGATGCAGGCGCGCGCGGATGGTGTGCAGACCCAGCTGGATATGGCTGCCCGCACCGCGCGCTCCCTGGCCGGACTCGTGGATACTGCGGTTCCGCTGATGGAAAGCGCCCAGCGCATAGCGGACTCAGCGGATTTAGAGCTGCCGGAGATTCAGTCCTCCTCGGTCAACGTGTCCACGGATGCGCTGCAGCAATCGCTCGATGCGACCAGCGCTAGTTACGACGTGGTGCGCCAACGCATTGATGCGCTGTACGCCGACGCCTCCGCCTCCCGCGCCGACCGCGTTGCCGCGCTCAATACCTTGGCCGGGCAGGTAGAAGGCACCATCGCCCAGTACCAGAACCTGCACGGACACATTGAGGCCTTGCCGCTTCCGGCCGGGGATAAGGAAAAGGCGCTCAACCGTATCGAGGAGGCCATCGATGCGCAGCGTGCTCTGCACGCGCGCCTCACGGCGGCCGCTAACGCTCCCGAACCCACGAAGCCGGATCTCTCCAGCATCGACAACGCGAAGAAATCAGTGGAGGGAATCTCCACCTCTGGTCTGCGTGAATCCCTGCGCGCACTGCAGGACTCTTTGGGCCAGGTGAGCGCGGATCTGGATACCGCTAAGGCCCCCGTCACCATTGATTCTTCATCGCTGACGGATGCTCGGGATGCGGTACAGAAGCTCGCCTCTGGCCTGCAGGACAAGGCAAACAAGTTCGCTGACCTGAAGAAAGACATTGACTCCGCTGCGGCGTCCGGTGACTTGAAGAAGTTGGCGGACATCATCGGTTCCGATCCGGATGCCTTGGCGCATGCGATTGCGGCGCCGGTGGACGTCGACAGGCAAGCGGTCTACCCGGTCAAGAGCTTCGGCGCCGGCATGACGCCGATGTACACGGCGCTGGCGCTGTGGGTTGGTGCGCTGCTGACTGCGGTGAGCGTGCGCACGGATGTGGTGGATAAGGATACATATTCGCCGATGCAGCGCTTCTTCGGCCGCTTCGGAATGTTTGCCGCGGTTGGCCTCGTGCAGTCGACGATGCTGATTCTGGGCCTCATCTTCTTCGTGGGCATTGAGCCCGCGCACCCGATCCTCATGCTGCTGGCGGGCTGGGTTAGCTCTCTCATCTTTATGCTGATTTGCTACACCTTCGTGGTCTCCTTCGCCAACGCAGGCAAAGCCTTGGCGGTGCTCATGTTGGTGATTCAGGTGTCGTCGTCGGGCGGTGCCTACCCCTTGCAGGTGCTCCCAGATTGGTTCCAGAACATTAGCCCCTGGCTGCCGGCGACCTACACCATTCGCGCCTTCCGCGCGGCCATCGCCGGAACCTATCACGGTGATTTTTGGCTCTCCCTGTTCGCCCTCTTGCTCTTTGCCATACCGATGCTGATTCTGGGCGTGGTCTTCCACAAGCCGCTGGAGAAGTTCACCAACGGTTGGGTGGAGACCTTGGACAAGACCAAGCTGATGTAGCGGTTACTTCGCGGTGCCTTCGGGGTTATCGATTGTGATGATTCACATAATAAAATCGCAATATTCAAGGCTGAGGGGAGTGTCCATCGGAGGTAAATGGCAGTAAGCTGAAGCGCTGTGAAACGCGGTCATTTCCTGGGCCCGGCTCGGCTCACCGCCGTGGGCTTTATCCTGCTCATCCTCGTGGGAACGCTGCTGCTGATGCTGCCGATTTCCGCCAACGTTCCGCAGTGGACACCGTTCCTGCCGGCGCTGTTTACGGCTACCTCGGCGGTCTCTTTGACGGGCCTCGTGGTGGAGGACACCGGCACCTATTGGACGCCCTTCGGCCAAGCGGTCATCATCGCGCTCATCCAGCTGGGCGGCCTCGGCATTATGAGCCTGGCATCGCTGTCAGGCATGCTTCTGACCGGTCGCATCAGCTTCAAAGCCCGCCGGACCATGGCGGCGGAAGGTCGTGCTGTGGCTTCCGGAGGCATTCGACATGCCCTGCTGCTCACCCTGATGATGACTCTGATCTGTGAGGCCACAGTTGCCGTGTTCATCGGTGTGCGCCTAGCCACCGAACACGGTGTAGCACCTGGGCGTGCAGCGTGGGAAGGAATCTTCCACGCCATTTCGGCCTTCAATAACGCAGGGTTTAGTACCTATTCAGACAGCGTTATCTCCTTCGCGGCTGATGGCTGGATTTTGATTCCTCTCGCCTTCGCCCTGATTGTCGGTGGTCTGGGCTATCCCATGCTGGCGGAGTTCGTGCGGCGGGCCCGCGCACGGCTAACGCGGTGGCGCGGCGGCACGCCGCGCATTCATCGCATGTCCATGACCGCCCGGATGACGTTGGGCGCCACCGCGTTCTTGTTGCTGGGTGGCACCGTGGTCTTCTTCCTCTCCGAGGGTTCCGGTGTGCTGCATGGGATGCCGTTGGACCAGAAGCTGATCAACGCCTTCTTCATGAGCGCTTCGCCCCGAACGGCCGGTTTCAACGCCATCGACTACGGGGAAGCGCACCCGTTGACGCTGATGGTTACGGACATCTTGATGTTCATCGGCGGCGGCTCCGCCGGTACGGCGGGTGGCATCAAGGTGACTACCGCATGCGTTCTGGGCGCGGCGATGATTTCTGAATTCTTGGGCAGGGAAGACACCTCCATCGGGCACCGTCGCCTGCCGCTGTCCACCTTCCGTCAGGCCCTCGCGCTGACTGCCGCCGGAATGATCGTCGTTGCCGTAGGTGTGGCGACGCTGCGCATCTGGGACCCCGAGTTCACCGCGGACCAGGTCACTTTCGAAGTCATGTCCGCCTTCGCCACCGTGGGCTTGTCCACGGGTATTACTGCAAGTTTGTCCGCACCATCGCAGCTCATGCTGTGTCTCATCATGTACGTTGGCCGCGTAGGCCCCACCACTTTCGTGGCGGCACTGGCCGCCCGGACCATCAGCCTGCGCTACCGCTACCCAGAAGAAAGGCCGTTCATTGGCTAACATGTTCAGCGCCCTGCGGCGCGAGAAGACGTCCATCAATATTCCACCGGTCGTCGTCATTGGTATGGGGCGGTTCGGTTCTTCCCTGGCCCGCGAGCTGATGGAGCACGGCGTGGAGGTTCTCGGCATCGACGCCGAGGAGAAGCACGTGCGCGAACACGCCGCGTACCTCACCGAAGCGGTGACCGCGGATACCACCGACGCCGAGGCCCTCCGCCAGCTGGGCGTTGATGAAGTAGAGCGCGTGGTCGTGGCCATCGGTTCGGATCTGGAGGATTCCATCCTTACGGCCTCCAACCTCGTGGAGCTCGGGGTGAGCGATATCTGGGCCAAGGCTGATTCAGATGCTCATGCCCGCATCCTGCGCCAACTCGGAGTGCACCACGTGATCCGCCCGGAGCGCGATACGGGCCGCCGCGTGGCGCACCTGTTGGGCGGGCGCTTCGAGGATTTTGCAGAGATCGCCACCGACTATGGTGTGACGGCGATGACCCCGCCGGCGTCGATAAGCAAGGGTCCTCTCAACCTCCATCAGGTATGGGAGGAGTACAACGTCCAGCTCATCTCCCGCTGTGAGGGGCCGGGCCAATGGCGCCCGCTTGTCGACGGCACCGAGCTCACCCACCGCGACCTCATCGTCGTCGCCGGTAGCCCTGCGGATCTGGAGGCCTTCTCGCAGTCCTAGTCGGCGCGCTCTGGGCGCCTCACACTGTGCAGTGAGGAGCGGGGCGCTACAGTAGCGCCTATGACGAAGGCACGTTTCCCGGGCTCGGTGTATGGAACAGGGGAGGAACCCGATCCGCGCTTCAGCATGGCTAATGAGCGCACGTTCCTGGCGTGGATCCGCACGTCCTTGGCCTTTATCGCCGGTGGTGTGGCCCTGGAGACCTTCGAGCTACCTCTGAACACCACGCTGACTCGCGTCGTCTCCATCATCATGCTGATCGTGGCCATCATCCTGCCGGCGGTGGCGTGGTTTCACTGGGGTGCCTCGGAGCGCGCGATGCGCCATGGGCGTCCGCTCCCGGCTAGCCCGGCGTTGGCGTTGATTGTTGGTGTGGTGATCATCATCGGCCTGATGATTCTGGTGGGCGAGCTGCTAGCGTGAGCGAGCTTTTTGATCCCGGCCTCCAACCCGAGCGCACCCGCTTAGCCTGGCAGCGCACGGGTCTCGCCGGCCTCATCGCGGGTTTGCTCGTCGTTCGTTCCGTTGCGCCATGGGCCGCACTGATTGTTGGGGTAGTGGTGGCCGTTGTGTTGTGGTTGGCCACCGCCAAGCTTCGCGACGCTGACGAGATCCTGGCCCGGGCCGAATCACCTGCCCTGCCCGGAGCTTCGGCGCTCGCCGCCGTTGCGCTGGGAACGATGCTTCTCGGCGCGGTTGCTTTCTTCGCGCTGTGGTAGCGCAAACCCCCAGACCTCGATCCCGAAACTCCCTGGTGGGCGGTGGGGCGTCGGCAAGCGCTTGGCGACGCCCACCTGCAGGTTGCGGGTTTCAGGTCTGGGGATCTAGCGGAAGTTTCGGGGGCCCGCAGCTAAGTGCCGTGCGATGGTGTTGATGAAGTCTTCTGGAGCTTCGCGCAATTCTTGGGGAGAGAAACGTAAGACGACAAAGCCCTGGTTGAGGAGTGCCTTTTGGCGTTGGTGCTCGGCCCGAATCACCTCATCCAGCTCGTTCTCGTATTTCACGTTGCCGTCGATTTCAATGAGGAGCCAGTCATTGATCGCGAGGTCGGCGTAGTACTGATTGACTCGGTATTGGGCGCGCAGGCTGCGAACCGCGGGAAGGTCCGCGTCAAGGATGAGCGCCCGCGCGTAGGACTCCCAGGGAGATTCGGAGCTGTTGACGCTATGTTCCACGGCCCGGCGTGCATCCGCGACTCCTTTCACGCGGCCCATGTCGCCGAGCACCCAGTTGAGGGTGTCCTTTGATACCCGTCGTGACCTTACGTAGTCTGCGGCGACGAGTCCTTCGACGAATCCATCGAATCGTGCGATATCAATCGCCGTACGCGCGAGAGAAGTGACCCGGATGCCGTGGACTTCTGTGACTTGATTGTTGAGTTTCGTTTGCTTGTAGCGGAAGTATTGGCGCTTGGATTTTTGGGGAACGGAGTTGGAGGGGACTGTCGCGAAATACTCGCTCGGCGTTGTGAGCGTAGGGATGCCGTGGATGCGAGCCGCCGCTTTGCCCAGGAGAGTTGCCCGCGGTGCGGCACGCGCATGGGCATAGACCTCTGCGGTTTCTCGCTCCCAGGGTTTCAAGTGCAGCCATCGGTGTAGCGGAATGGCATAGCACCACGCGAGCTTATGAAATTTCCTCGCGTGGATTTTGCTCCATCGGGGGTCGTCGTTGCTGAGCGTGCGCAGATCGACCATGTGGGTGTCTATGTAGTGAAAGATGCCTAGGTTGTTCATGGCTTACTTTTAGCGCATTGGCATGGATCGCGCGCGGCGAGCGGTACGCAGGGCTAAAGCCCCAGACCTCGATCCCGAAACTCCCTGGTGGGTGGTGGGGCGTCGGCAAGCGCTTGGCGACGCCCACCTGCAGGTTGCGGGATCGAGGTCTGGGGATCTGGGGGAGGGGAATTGGCTGCGGACTGCCCACACATTGGTGAGCATTCTTTGCAGCTAGTCTGCGAAAGATTTTGCTAACAGGGGTGAATCTGTGGCCTTAGCGGGGGTAATGGGGCGAAAGTGTTTGTTGGCTGTCTGTGGTCTCGATAGCCTGAACGTGTAGGCCCATTCAGTGATCTTAATAACTCTCTCAACTGAATGGGGGCTGGTTAACCAGGAAAAGGAGGGGGCAGATGACTACCCCGCAAACTCACGTCTCAACCGCACACACGGAGGGGGAAGACGACCGCGGCGTCGATACACGCGAATGGCGGCGCATGGCCATTGGCCTTATCGTCGGACTCGTCCTCGCCGCACTTGTGTGGTTCATCTTCCCTAGTAACGCCGTCGACACGGTGTTGCAATCACCCGGCGCCAAGGATGATGTTGAATACACCCAGAGTGCGCTGCGTGCCGTGGCGGCCGTGACCATTCTCATGGGCGTGTGGTGGATGACGGAGGCCATCCCGCTGGCCGCCACCGCGCTCTTGCCCTTGGTCATCTTCCCGCTGGCGGGCGTAGGGGCCATCAAGGAAGTCGGCGCGCCGTATGCGTCCGCGACCATCTTCCTGTTCATGGGTGGCTTCCTCATCGCACTGTCCCTGCAGCGTTGGAACCTTCACCGCCGCCTCGCGCTGTATGTGGTGAAGTTGATCGGTACCTCGCCGAAGCGCCTGATTTTGGGCTTCATGCTCGCTACTGGCTTTTTGTCCATGTGGGTGTCTAACACCGCAACCGCTGTGGTCATGCTGCCGATTGGTACCTCGGTGCTGGCGCTGACCGCGGAGACCGTCGGCGGCTGGGATAAGCAGAAGAAGTTCGCTACGGCCCTCATGCTGGGTATCGCATACTCTGCATCTATCGGTTCGCTGGGAACCCTTATCGGTACTCCGCCGAATGCCTTCCTCAATGCTTACATGGCAGACACCTGGGACGTGACTCTGGGCTTTGGTCGCTGGATGGCCGTTGGTGTACCGCTGGCTGCAATCTTCTTGATCATCGCATGGCTTTTGCTCATCACCGTCTTCAAACCGGAGATGACCGAAATTCCGGGCGGCCGCGAGCTTATCGACGATGAAATTAAGGCCCTCGGTCCCTGGACCCGTCCCCAGATCATGACGGGCATTATCTTCTTGTTCGCTGCGGCGGCGTGGGTGACCCTGCCGCTGGTGCTCAAGGAATTCGAGAACTACGACGATGCCATCGTGGGCATCGCGGCCGGCATCCTGCTGTTCATCCTGCCTGCGGACAACCAGCGCCGCATTCGCCTTCTAGACTGGAAGACCGCCAACGAGATGCCGTGGGACGTGCTCCTTCTCTTCGGCGGTGGCCTGTCGCTGTCGGCCATGTTTAACAAGTCCGGCCTGTCCCTGTGGATTGGTGAGATGGCCAAGGGACTCAGTGTCCTACCAACTGTTCTCATCGTTGCCGCAGTGGCCGCTCTCGTGCTCTTCCTGACGGAGATCACCTCCAACACTGCGACCGCCGCGACCTTCATCCCGATCATGGGCGGTGTTGCCGTGGGTGTTGGCTTGACTGCGGAGGGTGACATCAACGTTCTGCTGCTCACCATCCCGGTGGCGCTGGCTGCAACCTGTGCGTTCATGCTCCCGGTTGCTACTCCGCCGAACGCCATCGCGTACGGCTCCGGCTACGTCAAGATTGGTGAGATGATCAAGGGTGGTCTGGGCCTCAACATCCTGGGCATCTTCCTCATCACCCTGACCGTCTATCTGTTGGCTGTGCCCATCTTCGGCCTGGCGGTCTAGTTTCTGGTAGTTCTGTCCCTGGCGCCGAAGCGATGACTCGGTGCCGGGGACAGAGTGCGTTTTAAGCTCAAGGCTCCTACCGGTTAGGTGAACAGTGGGTAAAGTGGAAGCTCGAAACTCAAGGTGAAAAATGGTCGTGAACTGCTGATTTGTTAGTTTTTCAGACCATAGGTATAGTTATTCCTCGTTGCACAGCAGAGCGCACGCACTGCTTACCAACGGACTGCGCCCGTAGCTCAACGGATAGAGCATCTGACTACGGATCAGAAGGTTGGGGGTTCGAATCCCTCCGGGCGCACCAAAACTCAGCCGCCTTCGGGCGGCTTTTCTCGTTTTCGACTCCGTGGGTTGGGCAAACCCGGTAATGTCCTGAAATATGATCAAAGCGATTCTCTCCGCCATCCTGTTATTCATCTCCTCGCTGTTTTCTAGCGCGGGCTCCTCGGAGCTGGCGGGGAGCTCGGAGGCGTGGGGGCTGAACGTCGCCCAGCACGGCATCATTACGAACACGCCTGCAGCTTTGGTCGAGGCAAACGATGAGCAGATGGAACATATCACTGCTTTCAGGTGGGAGTCTGCGGCGAGCCCAGAGGATTTCTCCTTGAATTTCCAGGACCAGAGGGTGTGGTTGCCCTGTAACGGCGGCGACTTCACCTTGGTTGATGGCGGCGTGGAGCTCAGCATGTTGACGGATAAGGCCTGCCCTAGAGGAAAAGTCGACCTTCCCTTCATTATGTTCCTGTCCGAACCGGCGAAGGTGAAGGTGGACCCCGATGCCTCCGCAACCCCTGAGCGCATTTACCTCGTGCGGGATGGAAAGGCCATTGCCCTTAGCCACTGAGACGCACATCACGCAGCGCTGCGTGAAACGCAGAGCTGACAACAAACAGAAATGAGAAAATCGGCCAGAGCCAATGGTTGGTCGGTTGGGAGGGATACAATGATGCCCATGATTCAAGCGATTCTCTCCGCTATCCTGCTTTTCATTTCCTCCCTCTTTTCTTTTGCTGGCTCCTCGGAGCTGCCGGGGAGCTCGGGCATAGCGGAAGTTGGATCCTCGCAGCGCAACATTGTTACTGGCGTGCCCGCAGGCCTAGTCACCGCCAATGCGCAGCAGATGGAGTTCGTGGTGAATTCCGAGTGGGAGTCCGCGCAGCAGCCGGATTCCTTTCGCGTGAACTTTAGGGATCGGGTCGTGCAGTTCTCCTGCGATATCCTCAGTTTCCACTTTGAGAGCAACGGAGATGGTCAGCTAGAAATCACTCGGGATTTGAGGTTGGACAAAATCTGCTTCGGCGCGCAACCTGACGGGGCCATCATGAAACTTCTTGCAGGTCCAGTAACGGTGATGGTGGACCCCGATGCATCCGCAACACCTGAGCGCATTTACTTCGTGCGCGATGGCAAAGCCATCGCCCTTACCCGCTGAGACGCATATCACGCAGCGCTGAGTGAAATGCAGAGCTGAAAACGCACACAAATAGGAAGACCGGCCAGAGCCATTGGTCGGTCTTTAAACGTTTTCAACTGCAAGGAGATGAATAGGTGTCAGCGCGTGCCCGAATAGTGGGCCTTGATATTGCACGTTCCTTGGCCATCATCGGGATGATTATTCTGCACATGGCCAACCTGGTGTGGAGCGCCAAAGTGGTGCTCTCCGGGCTGCCGGCGGCGGGCTTTGCCATCATTGCAGGTACCACGATGATGATCCTTGCCCGCGACTATTCGCTGCGGGTCTTCCTCAAGCTGGTCGCCCGTGGCCTGATAGTCATGCTCATCGGCGTGGCGCTGTTGCCCGTCGGCGGTGAGATTCAGGTGGTGCTCGTCGTGATGGGCGCGGCCATGGCTCTCACCGCTTGGGTGCCGCCGCTCGCCACTGTGTGGAAGGTCCTGCTCTTCGCGCTGGCCACCGCGGGCGCCACGGTGCTCTACGCGCCGTACACCCTCCCGCAGGTCTATCCCCTCGTGGCATTCCTGGCGTACATGGTGGCAGGCATGCTGCTTTACGACGTCTACCTCACCCGCCCCACCCGCATCCAAGCTGTTGTGACCGCGGTGGCCGTCGTCGTTGCCGGCATCGGCCTGTGGCAGCGCTTCAACCCGGATATTGCCGGCTGGCTGCGCTTTACCGGACATACGGGTGTGCTTGGTGAAATCCTTCTCTCCGTGGCAGTCACCGCGGTGGTGTTGCACCTGTGCCTGATTATCGGCCGTCAGTTGCCACGCTTGACCTTCCCCTTCGCGGCATTGGGCTCGATGTCGTTGACAATCTATATCCTGCACATTCTCACCGCACGCTACTGGCAAGCACACGTCTCACTGCACAACACCATGGCGGCACTGGGCTTTGTGCTCGCGTTCTTGGTGCTGAGCGCGCTGTGGAAGAAGTTCTGTGGAAAGGGCCCGGCCGAGAGGGTCGTGGCCTGGGCAATCAAGGAGGTGGCTGCGTAATGGTGGCACGAAAGATAACTGCTGTTGTGGCCAGCTCTCTGGTCGTGGGGCTAGGCGCTGCGCCGGCCATGGCCTTGGAATTCGCCCAGCCCGCACTTCACTCGGAGGAAAGCGCTGCCGTGGCTGCGCTGCGTATGGGCAAGATCGGAAACTTCGGCGATTGCACCGGCACGCTGGTGGCTGAGCAGTGGGTGCTGACCGCCCGCCACTGCTTGGAGTCCGTCAACAACGAGGGCTCCCAGGCACGCTTTGGCCAGGGCAAGGACACCCGCGTGTATGACGTGGACTCCTGGGCTGTTTCGCCGACTATCGACGCCGGCCTCATGCACCTGACCGAGCCCGTCAAGGGCGTTAAGCCCGCCAAGCTCGCGGACGCTGTCCCCACCGCCGGCGAGAAAGGGCACTTCTACGGCTGGAGCAGCAGCTCCCGCATGGCCCGCAAAGGCCAGCTACCGATGGCAGAGATGGAAGTAGGCGAACTGCTATCCGGCGGTACCCCGCCGGCAAGCCCAGACGAGTCTGGCCAGAAGATGACGCCGGTGGCCCCGGGGGATTCCGGGGCCATGGCTCCTGGTGACATGGCAGTGCCTGCTCCCGATGGAATGGTCGCTCCCGCCCCTGGTTCGTCCGATGCACCCCAGGTAATGGAGGGCGGCGACATGCCAGAGATCGCTGTTGGTCCCGACGGCGCGGAAAGTATCCCGGCCGGTGAACTCGGGGGAGTGGGCCCGATGATTGCCGCTGCCATCATGGACGTGAAGTCCCTTAATGGTGAGGGCATGCAGGGCGGCGACTCCGGCGGCCCATTCTTTGTCGACGGTCGCCTCGTGGGCGTGGCCACGGCTGGTACATCGAATGCGGACCCGGACCTACCTTCCCCAACAGCGGCGATTACGTCCGTGGTCGAAGTCCGCGACTGGATCGAGGACGTCACCAGCGGCCGTGATACCGACGGCGTCCTCAACGCCGATAACTCCCCGGCGCCGCCGGCAACGATGCAGGTCAGCGCGCCCGCAGCTCTGACAGCCGGCGTGACTGGGGTGGTGGGCCTGATCGTGCTAGCCATCGCTTCACGTTTGCTTCGCCGCAAATCTGGTGCTGAGCGGGGTAGCAACTAGGCTGTTTCTCCATGAAGGAGAAACTCGTTCCGTGTCTGATTGCCGGTGCCATCCTTGGTGTGGTGCTGTGGCTGGCCTCCGGCATGCTCTGGATGTTGCCGGTGGGCCTAGCGGCGGGCTTTGCTGGTTACCCGTTGCTCGGCATCACGCGCGATGAGTCCCAAGCCCGCAAACGTCGCGACGACACCTTCCGCGACTAAGCGCCCCACCTCCCCCTTTGTCACCGCTCTACGCTGCCCGACACCGCGTCGTGTCGTGCCGCCCCGCGCCGTCCCACGCTGCCGCGCACGCTACTCACAGCCGGTCACCAGATGGCACCCCACAAAAGGCATCTGCTCGAAGGCGTCTTTGGGGCCAAAAACGCCATCTGCACAACCCAAAAGGCGTTTTCAGGCGAGAAAACGCCTTTTGACAGATGCCATCTGCAACATGCCATTTGCAAGATGCCTTTTGAAAACTGCCCCATGGCCGGCAGCACGCAAAAGGCTCCACTCAGAAGTCTCCAGTCAAAAGGTTCCTCTGGGGGCAAGTAAACCTTCTGCAGCCAGGTAGAAGGTTCGTTTGGGGGCAAAGAAACCTTTTGACTGGAACCAGGTGAGGGGAACCCGTTGAGAACCGCCTGCTAGGAAAGAAAGTCAGGCCTAGAAGCCCACCGGCGGGTTAGAAAATCTCGATGCGCCCGCCCAAAGACTCCGTCTGGCGCAGCTGCGCCACCCAGTTCGGCGCACCCGGGTGCAGCCGCAAGACCGGGCGGGAAGAAATCTTCACCGGGGAGACCGATTCCTTCCGAGCACCTGATCGGGCTTCGATGCGGGTGCGGGCGCGGAAGCCAGCGTCGGCAAGCGCGGCGATGGAAGGCTTTTCCGAGGCCAGCGATTCGCGGGCATCCTGCAGCAACTCGAGGGCCTCGTCGAGGGCCTGGACCAGCGCCGTCGAGTTGGTCTCGCACATCTGGCGCACCAGGTCCGGGCGAGTGCCCGCCACGCGGGTGCCGTCCTTGAAGGAGCCGGCCGCGAGGGACTGCGCCAGAATGCCGCCATTATCGCCGACCACCGCGAGGGTCTCCGCCAGCACGTGCGGCAAGTGCGAAATGCGGGCAACCGCGGCATCGTGGTTCGCCACGCGCACCGGAACCGCCTCCGCGTGAACCATCTGGGTCATGCGGACCACGTCCGCAAAAATGTTCTCCCATGCGGCGGGAATGCGCTCGCCGCGGGCCTCGCACTCGGCGGCATAGTCATAGGTGATTACCCAGGCAGCGCGGTTGAATAGCCCGGTGTGGGAGTTCTCCCAGCCGGACTTGGAGGTGCCGGCCATGGGGTGGCCACCCACGTAGCGCGATTCCATGTTGCGCTCCACAATGAGCTGGCGCACCTCGGTCTTGACCGAGACGACATCCGTCAACCCGCAGCTCGGGGCGTGTTCCTGGATGGCGTCGAGGACCGAGGCAACCGCATCCATGGGCACCGCGATGACAATAAGCGCATTGTCCTCCTCGGCGCGCCGCAGGATGGCCGGCAGATCATCGGTGACGTCGTAGCCCTGCTTAATGGCCGTTCGGGCACCAGAAGTGGAGTGGTTATAGCCGTACACGGAATGGTGTGCAGCAGCTAGGTCACGCAGGAGGGAACCTCCAATGAGACCGAGGCCGATAATGCAGACGGGGCGTTGAACATCTTGAGAACTCACGGTGACAATTGTGGCACAACCCGACTAATCTGACGAGGTATGAGCCACGACGATCTGTCCTTTGCCATCACCGTTGCCAGTGCCGAAGGCGGCTGGGTGATTCGCCCTTTCAAGGATGACTTCACCGACGTCAACACCTCCATCAAAGCGGTGCGCAACCTGCGTTCCGAGGGGGCGGCATTCGCGCTGCTGTGCGTGGAGGATGACTATTTCGTCGTCGTGCGCCCGGTGCCGGGGGATGTGCGCATGCTGCTTTCCGACGCCACCTACGCCTCCGAGGACGACTTCGCCGCGGATTTCCTGGACCTGCGCGATCTCGAGATCCCGGATTTAGACGAAGACGAGTGGGAGGACGCCGACCCGTACGGTGACGGCGATTTCGATATCTTCGCGGACCTCGGCCTCGATGAGGACCAGGTGGGCTACATCATCGATAACGATGAGGACTGGCCTTCCGATATGCTCCTGCGCATCGCCGGCGAGCTGGGTTTTGGCGATGAGCTGGAGGATTTCATCGACGGCCTCGACTCGGATGACTCTTAAACCAGCGGCGGGGCTGGTGCGCGCGGAGGCCCGTATGCGCCGCGCTCTGGAGGTCGCACGCACCACGCCGGCGGGGGATATCCCGGTAGGTGCCGTGCTTTACGACGCCTCCGGCAACGAACTCGCCACCGGCGTTAACCGCCGCGAGCAGCTGAATGATCCCACCGCGCACGCAGAGGTGGAAGCTATCCGCCAGGCGGTACGCGTGCATGGCGATGGCTGGCGTCTGGAAGGCTGCGAGCTGGTTGTCACCTTGGAACCCTGCGCGATGTGTGCGGGCGCGATTCAGGCTTCCCGGGTGTCTTCGGTGGTCTTCGGGGCCTTTGAGCCGAAGACGGGGGCGTGCGGCTCGCTGGTGGAGGTATTGCGCGCCCCGGGCGCCCTCCACGTTCCCGAGGTACGCGGCGGTGTGCTGGAGGAAGAATGCGCGGAGCTGCTCACGGGCTTCTTCGGGGGTCTGCGCGGCAGCGGCGCTTAGCCCTTGAAATGGTTAGTGGCCCCGGAGCCACCTTCCGATTCGCGTGTAGGCTGGGTGGTCCACGTGAGAGAAGTAGAGAGTAAGGAGAAAATCATGGGTGATTTTGAGAACAAGAAGGACGAGTTCGTTGGCAAGGCTAAGGAAGCCGCTGGCGGCTTGACCGATAACGAGAAGCTGGAGAACGAGGGCAAGGCCGACCAGGTTACCTCTGAGGCAAAGCAGAAGGCTTCCGACGCCGTTGAGGGCGTCAAGGATAAGGCCAACGAGGTCATCGGAAACCTCAAGGACTAATTCCTAGCCTCATCTAGCTGAATCGCTGTCCGCGCCGCGTGGTGTGGGCAGCGATTTTGTCGCTCGGGATGACTCCCGTAATCTGGAACGCGGTGGCGTGTCCGAGCGGCCGAAGGTGATCGCCTCGAAAGCGATTGTTGGGTAACCCCCAACCGCGGGTTCAAATCCCGCCGCCACCGCCAGATCCGGCACTCCAGTTCTTAGCTCTGGGGTGCCGGTCTTTTTATTTTTAGAAGCCAGCCCGCCCTCTATCAACATCTCTTTGGAAATCCAGCGCGGCTTGGCGTGTCTCGGGGTCGTGGTCTTCCGTGCGTTTGTGAATCCGTCGGCTCATCATGCCTGCTGGGATGGCAATGAGAAGGATGGCCGCGATGGCAACGATGACGAAAGTGGACATGGGGTCTCCTAAAGCACTTCAGCGGTTAAAACTTTGACTGGACAGGGGGATGTACCCTGACTCTCTATAGTTAAATACTATGATGTGTAACACTATAAAATGTTGAGGTCGATGAATAGTCTTTCTTTTAAATCTACGTTCTCGCTCGTCTTCGCAGCCGCTGTCGTTTCCGGGTTAGGTGACGGCCTCATCCCGATTGCTTTTGCGCTTCAGGCACACCGAGTAGATCCGTCGGGGCGCGGCTTGACGGTGGTGCTTATCGCGCTGTGGGCGGGCCGTTTCCTTAGTTCTTTAGTGGTCCGAAAGCTGCCGCCACCTCACCGGCCAGTGACCTGGATGCTGGGTAGTGATGTCGTTCGGATGCTGGCACAGTGGGGACTTGTAGCGTGGGTGGTTGCTCGCGGCGATTCCATTGCTGCGTTCGCGCTCTCAAGCTGCGTGTACGGTTGTGCCTCGTCATTCTTTGGGCCAGCAAGGTTTAGCCTCTTGTCGCAGCTGTTTTCCGATGAGCAGCGCACTCGCGTCAATGGAACCCTGTCGATGCTCGGTGATGTGCTGTTTATCGCCGGCCCCCTCATCGGTACTGCCGCAGTGCTCACCTTGGGATTTAACACGGTATTACTCATCGACGGCGCCACTTTCCTCGTGGCCATGCTCTTTGTTCTTCCGTTTCTCTCAGTACGTAGCGAACCAGCAGGAGAAAGCTCTAATAGCGCAGCGGCTGAACCAGAACCGGACAGCGCAGGTTCAACGACTTCGAACGAGCCTCTTGCGTCCCCAACGCTCCCGAGCTGGGTGCGGGTAGGGCTCGGCACCTGGCTGGTCGCGGCAGTGGTCAACGGCTTCCTGGGAAGTGCTGGCCCTACATGGATTATGAATACTTTCGACGAAAAGTCGTGGGGGTTTATGGCAACTGCGCTTGCGGTCGGTTCGCTGCTTGGCTCAGCCGCAACAATTCTGAAGGCATTAGATCGGGTGCGCTTTAGCACCTTGCAAATCCTGATGCTGATTCTTCTGGCCGGGCAGATCCTGGCTTTGGCATTCTCCTCTGTCTTCGTGCTCATCGCCGCAGTTGCTGCTGCTGCGTCCTTGTTGATGACTGCGGCAGGCATTGCGTGGGATTCTCTCGGGCAGTCTTTGGGGGATGATGGTCTGGTGCATCAGTTCGCTACGAAGGATCAGCTGGTCTTTACCGCCGGTACCCCACTTGGAATGATTCTTTTCGCGGCACTTTCTTCTCATCCTGGTGTTGCGGCGGTTGCCTTGGCAGCTGCGTTGGTAGTTGCAGCTGTTGCGTCGTCCTTGCCCGTGGCGCGTTCGCCGCGTACTGCAGATATGGCTGAGGGTGCTGTTCCTTTGTAATGAAGTAGGTACACATCGCAGGTGTGCAATTGGCTATGTGCGAGCTTAGGCCTCATTGAATTGTCTAGCCATGATTACTTGTGGATCGACGACCACCGAGCTCAGGCTCATCAAGAAGTGGGGTTGCCCGCAAATCGTGGACACGTAGTGGA
>NZ_KV805022.1:0-95306 GCF_001811515.1 Corynebacterium sp. HMSC076G08
AATAGGGTGTCCACTAAACGAGGGTAACCTCAGAAGTAGAACAAATTTTGTTTGTCCACATTGGATGGGTCAATGCAGCAAGCAGCCTCTGCAAGGGCAGAAACCTTGCCATAGTGGATAATCAATTCATCTGGTTCTTGGTCAATGTGTGCTTGATGGGTTCTCTCATCACTCGCCTTGAGCCATCGCTCCGCGCTCTCGAGATTTTTGGAGAACTCGGATTCTCTAAGTCGATTAATGATTTCCGGAGGAATCTCTTCGAGGAATGGAGCAGACACCGCGAGGAATGTCTTAGCCATCACTTCCAATTTCGATGAATCGCCCGTCAAACTTAGGGTTCTGGAGATGACAGGATCAAACCGAAGGTGGTGGTCCTCTAATGAGGTCAAGATATACCTACTCCCGTTGAACTGGCTCAAGTAGTTTGTCGTTTGCTCGTGCGATGTCTTCATTTAAGGAGGCCGAAAGCCCTTGGTCTTGGGACTGTAGTTTGGATTGCTTGGGATTCCCTAGGAAAAACTTTGGGGGATGATGGTCTAGTGCACCAGTTCGCTGCGAAGGATCTGCTGGTCTTTACTGCCGGTACCCCGCTTGGAATGATTCTTTTCGCGGCGTTTTCATCTCATCCTGGTGCCCAGCTGGGCGTGCGATACCGTTAGGGCTTCACAGCCCAACTGGTTAAACTGGTGCACATTCGTGTCCACCACCAAAGCTTCCGCGAGCAATAATCGCGCATGTGAAGGGGAATTTCCGTGGCAAAGCTGCTCTACCACCTAGGCCGCTGGTCTTACATCAACCGATGGAAGGTCATCATCGCCTGGATCTTCATCGTGGCGGCCGCGGGTGGAGCAACCTTGAGCTTGATGAAGCCGATGACCACGGAGTACTCCATCAGCGGCACGCCCGCTATTGATGCCACCCGCCGCGCGGTGGAGCTCTTCCCGGAAAATGGTAATCCGGCAAATGCGCCGTCGGTTAACCTCGTCTTCAAGGCCCCGGAAGGGCAGAAGCTCAGCGATCCGCATAATAAAGAAGCGGTCGAGGACGTGGTGCACCACATTGCTGAAGGCCTTGATATCCCAGAGGGCAGCCAGCAGCGCTGGGGTAACCCGCTTGAGGTATCGCCGGCACTTCAGCAGCAGGTCATCGAGCAGTTCACCTCCATGGGCTTGCCGGAGGAGACCGCGCGGGCGGATGCCGATAACCTGGCCATGGTCAATGGCGATGAGACGATTGCCTACACCACCTTCGACTTCGATGCGGAAAGCCCGTATTCAGTAGATCCCGCGGATAAAGACGTGGTCCATGAGGCCATGGATATCGGCCGTGCGGCTGGCTTGGAAGTAGAGGCCGGCGGCGCGGGCTTCGGTGATGAAATCCAGGTCAACTCGATTTCTGAGGTCATCGGCCTGGCCGTGGCATTTATCGTCCTCATTATTACCTTCGGTTCCTTGGCTTCCGCGGGCATGCCGCTTATCTCCGCGGTCGTGGGCGTGGGCCTAGGAGCGATGGGCGTCATGATAGCGACCCACTGGATGGAGCTCAACAACCTCACCCCGGTGCTGGCCGTCATGATCGGTTTGGCCGTGGGTATCGACTACGCGCTGTTCATCATGTCGCGCTACCGGCAGGAGCGCTCCCGCATGGACGGGCCGGATGCCGCCGGCATGGCCGTTGGCACGGCGGGGTCCTCGGTGGTCTTTGCCGGTGCGACGGTCTTCATCGCGCTCTTCGCTCTACTCGTGGCGCGTATTAGCTTCCTTACCGCTATGGGCCTGGCCGCTGCGGGCACGGTCTTCATGGCCGTGCTTGTGGCGCTGACCTTGGTGCCCGCGATGCTGGGCATGCTCGGTGATAAGGCCTTCGCCGGGCGCATCCCCGGTGTGGCCGGCAACCCCACGAAGCGCCGCCCGCGCCGCACGAAACCAACGATGGGTAACCGTTGGGTGCGCACGGTGCAGCGTGTCCCCGGTGTCGTCATGGCCTTGGTGGTGCTCGGCCTCGGTGCTTTGACCGCTCCGGTTCTGCACATGGAGCTGGCGCTTCCGGCGGATACCACGTCCAACCCGGATACCACCCAGCGCAAGGCGGCGGACCTGCTGTCCGAGGGCTTCGGCCCCGGCATCAACGGCCCCTTCCTGGTGATCGTGGATGGCGCCAACGCCAACCCGGAATCCGCGGCATTGCAGCCCTATATCCAGGGCCAAGAAGGCGAAGAAGATGAGCAGAAGAAGGCCGCTCTTTCCTCCTTCATCTACTCCGTGCAGCGCCTGAACCAGGTCGGCGGCGTTAAGCACGCCCAGCTGGTGGGCGTGAGCAAAGACATGAAGGCTGCGCAGATTATGGTCAGCCCCACCACAGCGCCGACGGATGAGGCCACGGTTGGCACCGCCTCCGCCTTGCGCACCGCCGGCGCGGAGCTGGAGGATGCCACCGGCGCCGAGATCGGAATGACCGGCCTGACCGCGGTGCAGCTCGACATCACCGAGCGCCTCGAAGAAGCCATGGGGCCGTACCTTGCCATCGTGGTAGGCCTGGCCATCTTCCTGCTGTTGGCGGTGTTCCGCTCCATTTTGGTTCCGCTGGTGGCCGGCTTGGGCTTCCTGCTCTCCGTCGGCGGCGCCTTCGGCCTGACCGTGCTGGTGTGGCAGGACGGCCTCACCGGCCTAGTACCCGCGCCCGGCCCGCTGATTTCCTTCATGCCCATCTTCCTCATCGGCGTGACCTTCGGCCTGGCCATGGACTATCAGGTCTTCCTGGTCACCCGCATGCGCGAGCACTTCTCCCGTTACCCGCAGGGCAGCGGCGGGAAGTACAGCAAGTACAACGCCAACGACGAGGCCACCATCGCCGGCTTTACCGCCGGTGCCCGCGTGGTCACCGCCGCGGCCATCATCATGATTTCCGTCTTCGTGGCCTTTATCAGCCAGCCCCTTCCCTTCATCCAAATCTTTGGCTTCGCGCTGGCAGCGGGCGTGCTTTTCGACGCCTTCTTAGTCCGCATGTCGCTTGTCCCCGCCACCATGTTCCTCATGGGGCATACCACGTGGTGGATGCCGAAGTGGCTGGACAAGCTGATCCCGCAGCTGGACATCGAGGGCACCGCACTCGAGGAAGAATGGGAGCGCAAACACGCAGCAGCATCCCGTGAAGCAGAGGATAAGGCAGCGCAGCCCGTAGAATAGTTCCCTATGACTCACCCTAAGCCGCTGCTGGAGACCGACCTTTCCTTCGACGTGAAGAAGGAGCTGGACTTGAGCGGCCCAGCGCAGCCGGGAAAGCACGGCCGCACCGGTGTTATTCACACACCGCATGGCGATATCCAGACCCCGGCGTTCATCCCGGTGGCCACCAAGGCCACGGTGAAGACGCTGACCCCGGAGCAGATTCGCCTGACCGGAGCGCAGGCCATCCTGTCCAACGCCTACCACCTTTACCTGCAGCCGGGCCACGACATCGTGGACGAGGCCGGTGGTGTGGCTACCTTCGAGAACTGGCACGGGCCGACGTACACCGACTCGGGCGGATTCCAGGTCATGTCCCTGGGCGTGGGGTTTAAGAAGGTCCTGGCCATGGACGTGGCGGAGCTGACGGATTCTGATATCCGTGCGGCGAAGAAGGAACGCATGGCACAAGTGGATGAGGACGGTGTGGACTTTAAGTCCGTCATCGACGGCTCCTCCCACCGCTTTACCCCGGAGGTCTCCATGCAGATCCAGCATGGCCTGGGCGCGGACATCATGTTTGCCTTCGATGAGCTCACCACCCTGGTGGATACCCGCACCTACCAGGAGGAATCCGTGGAGCGCACGCGCCGCTGGGCGCAGCGCTGCCTGGATGAGCATGACCGCCTGACGCTTGCCCGCGGCCCGCAGAAGCCGCGCCAGTCCCTGTGGGGCGTGGTGCAGGGCGCGCAATACGAAGACCTGCGCCGCCAGGCCGCGCGCGGGCTGGTGGAGCTTTCCGAGCGCGCCGAGGCAAATGGCCGTCGAGGCTTCGGTGGCTTCGGCATCGGTGGCGCGTTGGAGAAGGAGAACCTGGGAACGATTGTGGGCTGGGTATGCGATGAGTTGCCCGTCGATAAGCCCCGGCACCTGCTGGGTATCTCTGAACCGGATGATATTTTTACCGCCGTTGAGGCTGGTGCCGATACTTTCGACTGCGTGGCGCCGACCCGTCTGGCGCGCCGCGGTGGCGTCTACACTCTCGATGGACGCATGAACCTCACTAATGCGCGCTTCAAGCGCGACTTTGCTGGTGTGGATGAAGAATTTGGCGGTTATGTCTCGGAGAATTACTCCCGCGCCTACATCCACCACCTGCTCAAGGCCAAGGAATTCCTGGCGGGCACGCTGTGCACCATCCACAACCTGGAGTTCATGATTCGGCTGGTGGATAACATCCGGGAGTCCATCGATGGTGGCTATTACGAGGCCTACCGCGATGAATTCCTGGGGCGCTATTACGCCAAGTGACCGGTGACGATCACGTTGTACTCCAAGTCAGTGCTGCCGTCTACCGCACAGGCGATGAGTACGATGCGCCCGGGAACCTCGGTATTCATCAGGTCCGCGTCGCTTCCTAGTTGTTCCTTATCAACTAGGAAGGCGTTATCCACGATCCACTCGCGCCCGGCACCGCCCTCGGAGGTCATGCGGATGTGGGAGCCGTTGAGGATGGGCGTCGTAAAGCGCTGCACTTCCATACCCTCGAGGCCCTCCACGGTGGTGGGGTTGCTCAGGTCCACGTTGGCGGTGACCACCTCGGAGAAGGGGTTGAACACCAGTTTCTGTTGGCCCCAGGCGTGTCCCAAAACGTAGGTGGTGCCGTGCTCTGCCGTGGCGGGGGACTCGCCCCAGTCTTGCACCCAGCGCACCATGGTCTCCTGTGGTCCGGCCGGGTTGAGAGGCAGGACGAAGGGCATCGAATCATAGGTCGCGCCCGTGATGGTGGCTGGGCCAGCCATCTCAAACGTGCCGGTCAGAGCGGGTGCTGGGCCTTGGTTGAGCGGGGGAGGGGTGGTGCTGGGTGCTGCGCTTGACGACGCCTCACTGCTCACCGCCGTCGTTTCCGGTGCCGCGTGGCTCGTCGTTTCAGACGACGTGGTGACTTCCTCTGTACCCGAGCATGCCGCAAGGTTGAAGGCTGTAGCCAGGCCAAGGATGGGGAGGAGGGAACCTCGTAGATGCTTATGCATCGTAGATGTCCTTCCGGTGGCCAATAGCGAATACCTCAATCGTTACTTTCTGGTCGTGGATGTACGCCAGAATGCGGTAAGAACCGACCCGATAGCGCCATTCACCTGAACGGTTTGAAGTCAATCCTTTTCCGAGAGCTCGAGGGTCTTCGCAGCCCTCGAGGTTCTTTTGGATCCACGTCACGATGATTCGCGCATCGAATCGGTCAAACTTCTTTAGCTGTTTCCGGGCTTTCGAAGTGAATTCGACGTGATATGAAGTGATTCCCTCCGACATCTTTAGAGATCCTCGAGGACCTCATCAAGGCTAAACCGTTCGCCAGAATCTTCTGCCATTGCTGCGCGCAGTTCCTGAAGGTCGTAGTAGTCTTCGACCCGTTCTAAAAGTGCTGCTCGGGCAAAATCAGATATCGTCCGGCCTTCAAAGGCGGCTAAATTCCGAACGAGTTCCGCGTCGTTATCATCCATGCGAATTGTCAAAGTAGCCATATTTCCTCCTTAACCATCGTGAATACATTGTATTCATTGGGGCAAGTGAAGGGAAGAGTGAAAAGTCCCCCTCAGCACAGTGCGTGCTAAGGGGGTGAAAGATCGGGGCGGGTCGCTGCTACTTAGACGGCGCTGACGTAGGGGTGTCGGCCTCGTCGATAGGCACGTAGTCCTCGCGGCGCTTGACCCAAGAGATAACCAGCGTGGTCAGTGGAAGCATGATGACCTCGCAGGCGGTCTTCCACAAGAAGCCCACGATGACGTAGTTCAGGAAGCCGCTGAAGGAATCGATACCGATGACAGGCGCTGCGATGGCGCAGAACAGCAGGGTATCGCCGAATTCGCCGACGACGGTGGAAGCAACAAGGCGGGCGATGAGGCCCTTCTCGCCCGAGCGGGCCTTCATCTTCACCAGGGTGAAGGAATTGAGCAGCTGGCCCACGACGTAGCCGACGAGGGAAGCCAGCAGGATCTGCGGAACCAGGCCGAGCGTGGCGGCGAAGGCTTCCTGGCCTTCGTAAAAATCAGCCGCGGGCAGCCAGATTGCAATATAAAAGGAAACTGCGGCTAGAAGCGCCATGGCGAAACCGATGTACACGGCTCGGCGGGTGGACTTGAAGCCATAGCATTCAGAGAGAACGTCGCCCACGATGTAGGCGATGGGGAAGAGGAAGAAGGCGCCATCGGTGATAAGCGGGCCGAGCTGGACGCCCTTCGTGGCGTTGATGTTCGAGATGAGGAAGGTAACGACGAACACCGCGACCAGCCACGGGTACAAGGTGGAATGTACCGGGATGAATCGGATGCTCTCGCCACCGTTTGCGGTGGTTGCGGTTGCCGATTGAGTTGTCATGGCTCAGCATCTTTCCACGAAAATGGGGGAAGCAGAAATGGGGAAATTGATTCCCATCAGACGGGGAGTGCTCCCATTCCTCCTCGTTCCTTAAGAAAGAGCAGTTGAGCTGCACCTTCCTGGGAGGCAGTTCCGGTAGTCCACCCATAAAGATCTGTGAAGTGGGCAGAAAAAACGCTCCTAGTGTGGCATTCTTTTGCTTGCAGTGTTTTCGTGTTCCCTGCACGTTTCCTGTCTGCTGTGCCACGGCGCGCTCGAAGAGATTCGGGCGCGTTCGAATTTCGGGGCCGCTGAAGGGCAGGCTGTGTCAGGGGGTACGGCTACCTTGGTTTTAGTCCTTAAGCCTCCGGCTGGTCTTTTGTCTTCTGCGCCTTTCGATGGAGCAGGTAGAGGCTAGTCGGCGGCATAACTTCGCATTAGGGAAGGTCATTGATATGACGTTTGGTTCCCCAGGCTCGTCACCACAGTTCGGCGGGCGCCCGCCACAGGGGGCTCCCCAGCCAGGCACAGGGTCCGGAAACAGTTCTGGCTCTGGGTTTGGCGCGCCCGGTGGACCTGGCGGCTTCGGTGGCTTTGGCGCACCGAATCCTGCGCAGAACCCCGTACAGAAGCCTTCCTCGGGTTCTGGGTTTGGCCAAGGCTCCGATTCGGGGGCCGGTGGCTCCTTCGGCGCGCCGGGCTCGCCGGATGGCTTCGGCCAGTCCTCCCCGGCGCCGGACTACCGCCGCCAGGTGGCAACACCGACAGGCCCCACGAAGGGACCGTGGCCGCTTCTCATCGCAGCGGGCGTATCTGCGGTCATTGCGCTGATTCTGTTGATTGTCGCCCCGCTCGTGGCTGCCCCGACGCAGGTCCTGTTCTTTGGCCTGGCTATTGGCGGTTGGCTGCTGGCTGGAATTGTGTCCTTTATTCTCTTGGGTATCTATACGCTGCGGAACACGCAGCGCCAGGCTGAGACGTTTTATGTAGAGGACACCACGCAAACTTTGCTGTACCGCCTCATCATGGGCGGAAGTTTTGTCCTTGTCATTGTCGCTGCGGTGGAAATCGCCTTCTACGTAGGAAAGGCGGTTGGCGTCTAATGAAGAAGCTCACTCGTGTACTTGCCCTGTCCGCGGCGATGGCACTCGCCGGATTCGGCGGCAGTTTGGGAGCGGTGGCGCAGGAGCCTCCGGCTCCAGATGCCCCCGCGCCGGAGGCTCCTGCACCAGAGGCCCCGGAAGCCCAGCCGGAAGAACATAACGGGGAGAACCCAGAAGACCACGGCGGGGAGAATCAGCCGCCACAGGAGCACGTTGAGGGAATCGGCTCCGAGTCCGCGCTTTCTGAAGTCTCGCAAAAGAACCTCTCTGATTTTGGCTCCTGCATCGCCAGCGAAAAATCTGCGGACCTGTTGTTCGTTCTTGACCAGTCAGCCTCGTTGGTGGGCTATGAGGGGTCGAAGCCGACGGATGCTGATTTCTTCCGCGTTGACGCCACGGCGGACATCGTCAAGCAGCTGGCCAACCTCGGGGAGGACAATGGCGCAGACATCAACGTCAAGCTCGCCGGTTTCGGCTCCGAGTACTACAGCGATCCAGCTGACTATGGCGGGTGGACCAATGTCTCCGGCAACGGGGATGCTCTCAAAGGCGAACTGGACAAGTTCCGACAGGAGGACCGTGTTGCGGATCTAGAGACCAACTATGGCGCGGCCTACAAGGGAGCACTCAAGGAACTGGCTTCCCACCAGGGCAGCAGCTGCCGCGCCATCGTGTTCTTTACCGATGGCAAGTACTACACGGATGCCGAGGCTCACGATCTCCAGGGAGCGCAGGACAAGCTCTGTGAGGTAAATTCCTCTGTCACCGCGTTCCGCAACTCCAATATCCGCCTCTTTAACGTGGGCCTCGTGCCGGCTGCGGAAGCACAAGATCAGGTCCGCCAGCTCACCCGCATGGCGGAGGGCGAAGACTGCGGCCAGGGCGCTCCCAACGGTGCTTTCTTCGACGCGGGTGAGGATCCAGCGGCGCTGTTCGCTGCCTTCCGTAACCTCATCCCCACCTCGGGTGGTGTGACCAAGGAGGGAAACCTCAAGGACCAATTCGATTTCGTCCTCGATAACTCCGTGTCCCCAGTGCGATTGTCGGCGGTGCCGAAGAGCTCGGTTGGGGAAGGAGAGCTCATCCCTACCTTGACTGGGCCCGATGGTGAAACCGTTGAGCTCAAGCCTGATACCACTCACGTAGCCGGCGCGAAGGTCTCCGTGACGGAGAACAGCAAGCTTCCAGGCATGGTTGATATCGCGATGGAGAAGGACGGCGACCCCTGGGCAGGCGCCTGGACTTTTGGCTACAAGGTGGCTGAGGGAACTGATGGCGAGTACCTCGCGTCCGTCGTTATGGTGCCGGGCCTCAACCTAGACCTCAAGACGGAAGACGGCTCCAAGGTGGAAGGCGGCATCAACTCGGACCAGGTCCTGAAGGGGCAGTTGGTCGATGGCCAGGGCGAGCCGCGCACGCTGGAGGGCGAAGGTACCCTCCACGCCGAGTTCGTACCGGAGGATGGTTCCCCGGTCACCCTCGTGGACAATGCGTCCATCACTGATGGGCAGCCAGTAGATATTCCGCTGGACCAGGTGGAAAACGCGGCATCCGGTCAGCTGGTGACGCGTGTGGAGATCACCACCAAGGGCACCGATGAGCGCCCGGGTTCGAAGCTGGATCCCATCAACGCGGAAACGCCGCTGACCGTTACCCCGGTTAATATGCCGACGGTGGGCTCGGCGCAGACGATCACCATGACGGAGAAAGAAATTACCGTCGATGTCCCCGTGACCGGTCCCGGCAAGGTCTGGGTAGCAGACCAGACTGTGGATTCCGCTGACGGCATGCTTCCCGCAGGAGTACCTTCCGTTTCCGTGAGCTCCAAGCACAACTCTGAGGATTCCGCGCTGGAGCTTTCCAAGGATGAGAAAACGACCATCCCGGTGACGGTGAGCGTTGAGGAGATGGCGGATGGCCCGCTGCGCGTGGAGCCGGTGATTAACCTGCAGTCGGCTGAGGATAACCAACAGCTGGAGCTACCGCTGACGCTGCAGGGCTCCATGAGCGCGCCATTGAACAAGTCCGCGTTCGGTCTGTCCTTCGTCCTTGCGGTTGTGCTCGCGTTGCTGATCCCCCTGGGAATTCTGTACTTGATGAAGTGGATTAG
This sequence comes from Corynebacterium sp. HMSC076G08, assembly GCF_001811515.1. NCBI lineage: Bacteria > Bacillati > Actinomycetota > Actinomycetes > Mycobacteriales > Corynebacteriaceae > Corynebacterium > Corynebacterium sp. HMSC076G08. Next base: position 9,732 of record NZ_KV805022.1, read on the forward strand.
CGGCCGCATTCCGGAGAAGCCGCGCATGTTTGCGAAGACCATCCCGGTCAAGCGCGATGGCGCGAACCTCATACGCACCGATAATGGCCGCCCATTTGCGGTGTCCAAGGACGAGTTCCAAGGTGCCGTTCCAGTGGAGACCTCTGCACGTTCTGTTCGCCTGGGTGGCAACGACGCCAAGGTAAAGATGGGCCTGAGCCCCTTTACCGCCGCCCACGTGGAGGTTCAGCGCGATGGCACTATCTCCAGTAAGGGCAAGAAGTCCGGATATCGCGCAGTGCTGCCACTTGCTGTGCAGAACACGTGGTTCTTCGTGGGCAACGCGAAGGACCGCAACTCCGGAGAGATCGTCCTGACTGTCGATACGTTGGCGCAGGCCAGCGCGTACGACGAGATGTCCAAGGAGATCAGCCGCCAGGCCCTGCAGCTCTTCGACCAAGTGGAATTCCCCGCCGAGAAGTCACAGTCGCAGGCACCGCCGCAGACGCCGCCGCAGGCGGGCCAGCCTGGCCCGCAGCCGCCGAATGCCCCGCAGAGCGGACCACACCCTGGCCAACCACCTACGCCGCAGCGCGGCCCGCAGAGTGCTCCCCGCAATGGTGCGCAGCAGCAACCGCCGCAGCACGGAGGCTTTGGGCCGTCCCAGCCATCCGGTCCACCGAATCACGGCCAGCCAGGGCCCACAGGCGGGCCAGGGCGCCCCGGCTTTGGCAGTGGCCCCAACGTTGGTGGCGGATCCAGCTTCGGTGGAGGCCCCGGTTTCGGCCAGCCAGGCCAGCAGCGACCGAACAATCCTGGTAACCCTGGTAACAATGGCGGCTGGCCCCCTAGCCCGGGATTCGGCTCCCAGGGCTAAGCCGGTTGAGCAGCACGCACCAACCCTAAATAGAACAGAAGCGAACCTCCCCTTCGAAAGGTAATTAGAGATGAAGAAGTTCCTCGTCGTCGGTTGCGGTGGCTCCGGCGCCAAGACACTGGCGTTCATGATGGACCAGCTCAAGGCCGAGCTGCGAAGCATCGACCCGGACTTAACCGAGCTGCCCAAGGCTTGGCAGTTCGTCAACATCGACGTGCCGCTCGAAGAGGAAGCCGGCCCGCAAAAGCTGCCGAACGTTACGCAGAACGGTGGCCACTACGTGGGCATTGGTTCGCGCCAGAACTACAACACCTTCGATGAAGGCGTATCCAGCATCCTGGGCCGCTCCGGCAAGCTCGGGGAGATCGCAACGTGGGCCACCCGCAACCCCGCCACCAATGACGTGAAGCTGGCTGACGGTGCCGGCCAGTACCGTGCGATCGGTCGCATGCTGACCCTTCCGCACCTGAAGGAGATTCGCCAGGCCCTCAAGGATGCGGTGGATGAGATGTTCACGCAGGAGGCGATCCAGGAGCTCAACCGCCTCAATTACAAGCAGACCAAGCTGGACTCTGATACCGGCGATTCACAGCCGGTTGTCCTCGTGGTCTCCTCCATGGCAGGCGGTGCAGGTGCTTCGATGTTCCTCGACGTGTGCCGTGTGCTCACCACCATTCCGAACGTGAACCCGCAGGGCACGCTCGTCTTCATGTACTCCCCGGAGATCTTCTCCGATAACAAGGCAGATGACATGGCCGGCGCGTGGCCGAACTCGCTCGCCATGTTCGGTGAAGTCGTCGCCGCGCAGATGGGCAACTCCAGCGACCATGACCGCGCCGTCTTTGAGGCCTTCGACATGGGTACTCCGCCGGAGGGCCAGATCTTCAGCCGTATTTTCCCGATCGGCTCCAAGATGGGTACCACCAGCGCCCGCTTTGGTGACGGCTCCGCCATGTCCATCTACCGTGGCCTGGGACGAGCCTTGGCAGGACTGATGGCCTCCACCAAGGCCAGCGATAACTTGGTGTCCTATGCAATGACTAACACTCCGGCCGGTGACGGCGGCCGCCGCTTCTTCGGCTGGGATAGCCCGACGGGTGGAACCCCGTGGGGTCGCCTGCCTTGGGGTTCGCTGGGTTATGCCCAGGTGTCGATGGGCCGCGATCGCTTCGCCGAGTACTCCTCCCAGCGCCTTGCGCGCAGTGCCTTCGAGCGCCTCTTCAACGGGCACCTCGACCCGCAAAACCCCGAGGCCGGCGAGATGCAGATTGCCAAGAAGCTGGAGGAGCGGCTGCCCAATGCTTTCGGCTCCATCACGCTCGATCCTTCTTGGGCGCAGGGCGGGCAGATCGACAGCGGCAGCGTGTGGAACTGGCTCAACAGCGTGTTTGGCGGTCAAGCCCAGCAGGCCGCAGACAGCGCCACGAAGTACCTGCAGAGCTTCATCCCCGTAGGCCAGGGCCGCAACGTCAACGAATGGCGTGAAGAGTTCGAGGGCAACATGGCGGATCCGCGCAACGAGCAGGCCATCGCATCTGTTCTTAACAATGCCGCCTATGACATCGTCTACCGCTACGCCAACTTCTTCAGCGATAGCGTGCTCGCCGCCGTGGAGGCGGAGCTGGCCGCGGTGGGCGTGCCTTATGTGCGCGAGATGCTCTCCAAGATCACGGATGTTCTCACCAACTCCGACCGCCTCCTGCCGTGCCTGGCGGAGTACTCCGGCTACTACCAAAACACCCGCGTGCTGACGAAGCCGGAAGGCGCGGATCCCATCCTCAGCCCATTGACCGGTAAGGGACAGATGACGGATCCGACCCCCACCGTCAATGCGCTCATGGGCCTGTACTTCAACCAGTTCTACAGCTACGCCCTCATGGCGATTGCGCACCTGCTCAAGGACGTCCTTCAGGACTATGCCGATGAGAACCTCTTCCACCTCAAGCGCGAGCTAGGGGATGCCCACGCGGTGTTGGAGAAAGCCGTGTCGAAGCGCCCAGAAACCAACAAGCTTGCTGACGTCCGCACCGATGAGGTCAACTCGTGGCCGACGGAGCTCGATGAGGTCGTGGAATCCCGCTTCAAGGGCGCAGAGAACGAAATCATGTTGACCGACGTCAACAGCTTCATCTCGGACTACCGGGACCAGATGCTGCGCACCATCCAGGGCCAGCAGTCCACCGCGGATGTCACCAACTACGAGCAGGCCTATCCCTTTGCAGTGCGTGCGGTCATCCGCGGCGAATGGGAATCGCTCGATGCGGCCCAAGCGCCGAATGACACTTTGGCGCCGCAGAAGCGCACCAACGATGCCTACTCCAACCGGGCCGGCTGGGTTTCCAAGTACCTCTCGCGCCATCCGCAAAACGGCGAAACCCGCGAATCGCAGCGCGCGCACTACCGGGCGAAGATTCGCCCAACTGATCTGCTTGAGCGCTCGCGTCAGTGGATTAATCGCCGCGACTACGAGTTCCAGAAGTTCAATTCGGTGGACTTGCGCCGCTATCTCACGCTCACCCCAGACATCAACGAGGTCGAGCACGCGGAGCGTCAGCGTCGCTTCATCGAGGCTTTCCAGCTGGCCCTGAGCTATGCCCGCCCGCTGGCTGCCGTCAACGATGAGATGGTCCAGCGTATCCACGGCAAGTCGGTGCAGTACACCTATTCCTTCTCCGATATCCCGTTTGCGGAGCTGGGCTCTGCGGAGACCGGCATTGCCGCTCAGCTGGAGTCAGTGCTGAGCCGCCCTGAGATTGACGGTCCTTCTTCCGTAGCTTTGCGCAACTCGCTCAACATGTCGGACCACGTCCAGCACATCGAGATCTTCGGTTCCTACCCGAACTACTCGCCGATCGTCTTCTCCTCCATGTTCAACTACATTGCCAAGGACATTGAGAAGCAGGACAATTTCGACGGCTCCTGGTGGTCTGAGCGCCGCACCCGCCCGTTGCCGGCAGCACTGCCTTTGACGAACACGGAACGCCAGGCCATGGTGGCTGGCTGGATCATCGGGCGTATCACCGGCCGCGTCTACATTTCGAACCCGGATGCCGCCAACGCTGCGGCCCACATTTTCGATGACACAGATGGCGGCGTCAACGATTGGGTGGACTTCCCGAACCCGCTGCTCATCTCACCACGCCGCATGATCAAGAAGTCGGACTGGATGTCCTCGGTGCTGGAATCCATCTTCATCGCCTACGCCAAGGTTCAGGAAACTGGGCGTTACGGTTTCGCCTCCTCGCTGTACCCGTACCAACTGTTGCGTGGGCTTTTCGACGACGGCCTCGACTTCGCCCACTCTGGTGCCTCGACGCACCCAGTGGTGCATCGCCTGGCACAGTTCCTGGCTAACGGTGACGTCCCGAACCGCGGAGTTGTAGGCACTTCTATTCAGGATCGCTACGAAACTTTCGTCAACGAGCTGGACAAGTTTGCTCGCGGCGCAGACCACTTTGTGCCGGGGCACTCCAATGCTCTGCCGGGCCAGGGCCGGAAGGAAAAGCCTTTCGCTGAGATCCGTTCCCGCGAAGTTGCCTCGATAACGCCGTACTACCGTGACTTGGCGCTGGACGTCATCGCGATGGTTCCGGTCATCCGCAACTACCTGGATCAGGCTAAGACGGTGGCGGAGAATCCCGTGGCCCAGCCGGAGCCGCAGGTGCGTAGCTCCGAGTCAGGCTTCGCCCAGCCCACCGCGCCGGAATTCAACCTCAACGACCTGGATGACACCTTCTAATGACGAACGTAATTATCTTTGGACACGGCGCCACCGCGGATGACATCCGCTCCCGCCTGAGCGATCTGCGTGCGGTTGGTCTCCTGCAGAACTTCCTCTGGATCGACTATGCCCACCCCACCAGTGGGGCCGTCGTGCGCTCCTTTACGGAAGAGGGAACGGCGCGCTTGTCGACGCTCGACGAGGCCCTCCGCAGCTTCAGCGGGGACGTCCTCCTCGCCACCATTGACCCGATGGACGCGGAACAACCGCAGGACGTCGACAAGCTCACGGAGTGGGTCAGCGCCGTCGATCAGCGGCTCATCCAGGCCTCCAATCTGCGCGTGCGCCTGCTGCTCTCCGCCCTCCCGCGCGAAAGCGTGGACATCGCCCCGTTGCAGGGCTGGAGCAACCTCGTGCTCTCCCCGGAGGAAGGCGGAACCCCGGCGTCGTCGCGCATCCGTCCCATCAAGCGCACCGCGGACGGCTTCGAGCTGGCACAGTTCGCAGCCCCGGCCGTGGCCAGCATTTTCGGTCTGTGGCGCGGCATGCCGGAACCGGCGGTGTTGGATCCGGAGACGCACCGCGTCATCGAAACCGGTGACCGGCAGCGTTTCCGTCTCGTACGCGCTTTTCACCGCACCATCGATGCCAATGACATCGAGGACAAGGTAAAAAAGGCTGTCTTCGATCCCGCCCAGCGCCTGCCGCAGCCGCAGGTCAACAACATTTCGCGCGCCGTGCATTATGCCAACCCGGAGCAGCTCACGGAGCAGTGCGCGCAGATGTTCATCAACCAGGAGATTGCTCCGTTGGTGAGCACCCCGACCGCCTATGAGGAGCTGCAGTCCCACAAGGTCAGCGGCTGGGCAGCACTGAAGGATAACTTGCGTTTGTACTGGTCCACGGTCGTCGGCAAGCCCCAGGATTGGGTTGAGGGCCAGCGCGGTGCGATGAACAAGAACGCGGCTACCTTCCTGCAGAAGATGCTCTACGGCGAGGACTCCAGCGTGGAGGTCGTCTTGGCGGGGCACTCCGGCAAGGGCAGCGGCGCGACGAGCGTCGAAGAGTTGCGCCAAGCCAGCGAGCACACCATGCGGGTCGCCCGGGAGCAGCACTTTTCCCTGGGACAGGAACCGCAGTTGTCGCGCACGTGGGAGGCATACCACGACTATGCACTCGGCTTGGTCGATGGCTCGTGGCGCGAGAGCATCGACACCAAGGGGCTGCGCAATAACCAGGGCAACATGTACATCGTGCAATACGGTGGCCAGTCTGTGCAGGATGTCAGCGCTTCCTTCCAAGGCTTCCACCCGCTGATGACCAGCACGCTGGGCTATACACACGAGTCCCAAGCAACCGTCGCGCCTTTCGATCCGGTAGGTGCCGAGCGTTTTGCCGCAGACATCGAGTACACCAGCCAGCAAACCCGCAACGAGGCGGTGAGCCGCAAGAAGCACGAGTTTGCGTCGTGGCGAGCAAAGAACAGCACCACCTTCGCCTGGAAGGTGGGCCAGGGCCTATGGGAGAAGCTGGGGCATGCCCAGCAGAAGTACCGCGACGCGCACGCCAAAGCACGCGAGCTGCAAGAGCTGGCCAATAACTTCCAAGCGCGTGATTTCAACGCAGAAAACAAAGCACTGACCCGGAAGCTGCGCACGATGTGGATCGTGCTCTTCGTGGCGCTTGCCCTCATGACCTACATGGTGGCCGGGCGCTACAACCCAGACTTGCCGCTGGGTGAGTATTTGCAGTGGTTCGATTGGCCGTGGTACGTCGTGGGCATCATCCTGGCGGTCATGCTTTTCCTCATCTGCTCTTGGGCGGTCTTTACTAAGGCTCAGCGTGAAATCTTTGACTACGTGCAGAGGCGAAAGCTGCTCAACCGCAATCAGGAAATTGCCGCACAGAATCTGGCCACCTCCTCCGCGGAGATCTCGCGCATTTCCAACGCCTACAACCAGTTCCTGAGCTGGTCGGCTCTGCTGGGCCGGGCGATCTACGCACCCTTCGGACGCAAGGAGACCTCGAGCGACCGGCTGCGGACACCGCAGGCGGGTCTTCCAGAAAACGCTCGCATTGCCCAGGCCGTGCTCAACCGCGACGATGCCGTGCGCATGACGGATGAAATCCGCTCCTACATCTACCAGACGGAATGGGCACACCGTTCGCTTAAGTCACTGCTCGACGACATGAATAACACCTTCGAGCGCAACCGCACTGGTCACTCGGCCGTGGCGCTCAATGAGATGTGGGGCATGGCTGGACTGGGATCCAGCACCGCCTTGGATAACCTGTCGCGCAACCTCGATCACGCTTACATGCAGGACCGTGACCTGAAGCAACAGGAATGGCAGAAGGTCATCACCGATCCGCGGATGACCCGCAGTCTGCAGCGCTACCTTAGCCGCGTGACCTTCCGCGAGGAGGGCGGCAGCCGCGTGCAGAGCACCTCTGAGTTCCTCGCTGGAATGAACCAGGAAAAGGGAGCCCTCCAGGCGTTTAGTCCCAACGCACTCACCAGCGCTGGCGGCGCTGAAGGTTATACCGAAATTGATGGCTCCCGCACGCGCATCGTGGAGGTCGACAGCCAGACCGCGCTGACCAGCCAGCTTTCACGCTCGGTGACCGTGGTGCAGTACGGAAAGATTACGGATTTCAAGTACTTGATTCCGGATGCGTCGTCCAGCGCACAGCCCTTTGCTCAGCCTTCGGATCTGTCCTTGGATGAGTTGGATGACACGAATCATATGGACTTTAAGTCGCCGGTGCAGGAGAACAACGAGGGCTCAGCCGCGCGGCCATTCTTTGGTCAGCCGGCAGCCCCGGACCTCTCAGACCTCGACGAAACCTTCTGACGGAACCTCTTTAAGGAACGTTGATGACACACAACCCGAAACCTTCGATTGCGGATGTGCCGCTGAGTGAGCTGAGGACGCTCCACGAGCTCAAGCGCGTGAGAGCCGATGATGTGCGCGACGCCGTATCAGCACCGTTTAGGCAGTTCGCTGAACAGATCGCCGCCACGTTCAACGGCGAAGAGGTAACGCATCCGGAGCTGAGCGCGGAGGCGCGCAACGCTGCGGTGACGCAGGAAGAACGTGCCGCGCGTGAACGTGCCGCGCGCGAGCGCGCGGCACAAGAAGAGGCCGCCGCCCGAGAGCGCGCAGCACGGGAGGAAGCCGCTCAAGCCGAGCGTGCCGCGCGCGAGCGCGCGGCGCGAGAAGAAGCGGCACGAGTGGAGGCAGCCCCGGCATTTCCCCAGCCACAGCAGTCACAGAAGGCACAGCCTGCGGCAGCAGGTCCGCGCGACTTCTTCGCTGAGTGGGAAGCACTGCAGGCTGAGGAGGAGCAAAAGACTCAGGTCAACGAAGAGGACTACATCACTATCCCGGGCTTCGGTATCCGGGCGGAGTATCAGTACCGCCAAGAACCAGACTGGGTTCCACCGGGCATCAACTTCGAGGTTGAGGTACCGCTTGAGGCACAGCCGGAACAGGATTCTCAAGAAGAGCCTGGCTATGGCGTGGAACCAGAACCGGTTCCAGAGGACACCGACCAGCGCCATCCGGTGCGCTTGTGGTGGCCCGAGCTGGACCACACACCGGATGAGGTCGTCTTCTACCGAGTGGTAGCCGATGATTCTGAGATGGTTGCCTCACCCGACGCGGGCGACACCCTCGTCTACACCAAGGGAACCGCCTACCGTGACCACACCCCGGGCGAGGCAGGTCTGCGCCACTACGCGGTGTGGGCCTACAAGGGCCGGGACCTTCGTGAGCTCATCAACAGCCAGCCGGTCTTTATGGGAGACACCGGCGTGGTTTTCCCACCGGTCAACGTCCAGGTTTCCACTATCAAGGGTGCTATCCAAGTGTCCTGGGACCTGCTGCCGGGGCACTCGAGCGCCATGGTTTATGCGTGCCGGGATAGTGAGAAGGAAAAGCTGTCACCGCGCTTCGAACAAGACGTGGATAGCAGCGGGCGCAAGGCCACCATTCCGGTGCAGGAAGCCGGGCAGACCGTGGTCATTTCCCTGCTGGGCCAAGCGGAGTTTCACGGCGCTACCGAGCAGAGCCAGGACGAGGTTGCCGTTCAGCGTTCGGTGAAGCTGGCTAGCGAGCTTGAAAAACTGGAGCTTTCACGCTGCGAGCGGCGCAGCGACTATGGCCAAGATTCCATTGAGGTGGACTGGTATTCGCCCAAGACCGGTGAGGTAAAGATCTATCTCACGCCGACCGCCCCGCAGGCGGATCTGCGTACGTCGGCGGTGCCGAAGACGTATGTCGAAAGTGCGTTGTCGAGTGCTATCAGCGAGACCCGCGGCGTGTCTGAGCCGGGCTCCTTCCAAACCACGACGGTGCCGTGGCCGCCGGATTGGTACGAGGTCTATATCACCCCAGTGAACTTCAACGACGCTGATGCCTGGGTCGGTGAATCCAAGGTGTTGCAGCGCGTGCAGTCCATCGAGGATGACCAGTTCCGGCTGATTGAGCGCGTGGATAGCCAGCTCGTCACTTTCGACTGGCCGAAGGGCGCGACCGCCGTGGAGTACTCCACCAACCGCGAGCACGATCAGATTCGTGAGGAAGACTACGACCTCCAGGGAGGCATCCGCCTGCACCTGGATCAGCACGGCGATACCGTGCGGCTGCGGCCCTATGCGGTCTTCGCCGGTAAGCGCACCGAGGGAAAAGAACGTGTGATTCAGTACGAGGGTCTGCGCCCGGTGACGTATGACTTCGAGGTCGATTACTCCCAAGGCCAGGTCCGGGTGTTCCTCTGGAGCTTGGGCAACGGTGATAAGCGCCAGTTCTCCTGCCAGGTGGTCTACCGTGCTGACCGTCTGCCGCTTTTCCCCGAAGACGGCGAGGCGCTTGGCATCGTGGAAACCAACCTGCAGAGCACCACGCACGTTGCTCATGGTTTAGGTCCGATGCGTGGGCAGCATCCGGATTTCACGGTGTCAATTGGTGAGCACGTCCAGCGCGGGGGTTTTATCCGCCTCTTTGCGGTTGAGGGCTTTGACAGCCACGTTGATAGTTCTTTCGATAGCTTCGGCGGGCAGGATGCCTTCAGCAGTTTCTCCGAAAGCTACAGCGACCCCGCCCCCACGCTGAGCGCACTGGATAAAGCCGTGGTGGTGGAAGGCGATGTGTCCTACAGGCTGGTGCTGTACCCACCAATGCAGAATCAGACTCCCCACTATGACCAGAACTACGGTCAGCAACAGTATGAACAGCAGAGCTATGACCAGCAGAATTACGGTCTAGATTACAGCCAGGACCAGTACTACCAAGGGGGCCAGTAGGTATGGGCGGCGCATTTAGCTATGCATCATTCTCCCGCGCCAACGGCCGCGCCGGCGGCTGGGGAGTAGGGCAGAAAACCGGCGATATCACCCAGGAGGAGTTGGCCGAGCTGGTGTCCTTCGTACCGACATCACTCAACAACGGCACGACGATCCCGGATTTTCCCTCCGCCCAGCAGCGCGCGGAGCTGGTCCGCCGTACCGCGGTTTTCGCGTTGACTCCTGAGGCAGAAAAGTGGGTCACCATGGTGTCTGTCCCTGCCGGGCTGGATGCGACCGGCCGCGGCGGCAACGTCTTCACCTACACGTCGATTTCGCGCACAGGAACCCCGCCGGCACCGGCGACGGTCCTGTTTTCTCCTGACGTTCCAGCGCCCTTTTCCATCTATGAGGTGGATAAGGTGCAGATACCGGAGGAGATCTCGGCGCGCGGCCCGCTGCACTCGGATGTGCTGCTGGAGGAATTCCTAGATGGGGAGTTCCGCCACCCAGACAAGCTTCCCGCGCCGTTCAAAGCGGTGAGCCCGAACCCGAACCCAACCTTCAACCGCGCAATGGTATCTGCCATGGCGACGGTGTTGAACTCCCGCAATGGCTTAGTCATCCTTGTCGCGCCCGACAACCAAGCTGCGTTGTGGATTGCTGCCACCGCCCGCGAGGTGGGAGAGGACGGTTTCGGGTTCTCCACGTTTGAGAAGGCAGCTGCCATCAACGAGTTCCCGCTGAGCACATCCACCATGCTAGTGGTACCGCCCAGCGAGAAGCAGCGTCTAGCGGAGACAGCGATCCCCGGCAATCCAGTCGTGTTTGCGCTTGATGAAGCCCTGCCAGACGTCAGCGCTTATGAAGCACGTGCTGCGGAAGAAGCTGAGGCTGTGGCCCCGGAGCCACAGGAGGAGCAGGCTGAGCAGGGTACTGCGGCCGACACCACACCCGAGCAGGCCACCACACCGAGCTTTGATGATTCCTGGGGCAAGGATCCAGCGGACTTTGGGGCACCACTGACGGAGTCCTCGCCTTTTGCGGCGTCGGCCGAATCCCCGGCAGGCTTTCCGCCGAATCCGCTTGATAGCCCTGCGCCGAACACACCGCAGGAGAACCCTTTCGCCGCCACACCGGAGGCCGCACCGGAACCCGGGGGAGAAGCATCCGCCGGCCAGGCGCAGCCACAAGTAGCTACCGGCGGCAATGCCAACGTTCCTGGGCTCAGCGCCGAGGAGTGGCACAAGCTGCGGGAATTCGATCCGCGCTGGTGGATCGAGCACCTTGATGTCAACCGCGGACGCTCAATCCAGTTGGCCTACCTTGATAAATCTTCGTTGGGAGAGGGGCTGGACAAGGTGTTGATGTCCGCGATAGTGGCCTCCTGGGTGTTCTACTTCCCGCGGGACTTCAACCTCTTGGCAGAGGACGCACTGCAGCCTTGGGAGAACCGCGAACTCGAGCACATTGGGTACCTCACCGCTACGCATTTTGCGGGAGTCATCGCGCTGGAGCATTGCGAGCGCTACGCCACGGGGCGCGTCGCCATGTTGCTGGATGGTACGACACAGTTGCTGGCGGAGCGCTCAGCTCCCCTGCAGCAACGACCGGGGCCAGCGCAGTTTGCACAGCACACAGCGTGGCAGCACCGAGGCGCAGCTCCCAATGAGCACGGGCGAAACACGGGATTCCACGGAAGGTAAGAGAAGGAAAGAAGCGTCATGGCTAAATACACACTGCGGGACGGCGAGTCCCGCCGCATCGGCTCAGACGGCATCCTGCGCGTCGAAGCCTTCGAGATGGGAACCGGCGGCGCCTCGATGGAGCTGGCGATCCTGGGGGAGGGCGTTGACGCCGTGCGCGTCCACGATCTCTCCCTCATGGTGCACTCCCTTCCCGAGCGCGCCACCATCGTTGTGCGCCCGAAGGGGAATGAGACCTTCGGCCTGCGCAGCGAGGTGCGCCTGACGGTGAGCAACGCGGGCGACTCGGTGACGTTCCCGCGCGTGCTTATCGACGCCGCCGAGGACTCCGCCGAGCGCCTCGCCGAGGTCACCCCGGAATCCGGCAGCTACCGTCTGGAAGCATTCGGCACGACCGAGGGCGCCGGAATTACCGACTCCGCCCGCGAGGTGCGCTCCAAGATGCGCCGCGCGGAGCTGGACGTCGCTGGCCTCGATGCCGTTACCGTGGTCGTCGATGGTTCCGCCTCCATGCAGGTCAACGTCACACCGAAGATCGTTGAGGCGGCCGCCAAATACATCGATGCGCTCTCCGATGCCTTCCGGCACTTCCGCGCCACCGACGGCCAGGACAGCATCGAGACCCACAAGGTAGACGAGCTCACGCGCTTCATCGCGGGCGTTATCGATAACGGAGCGGAGCGCGTCGGCCAGCGCCCCTGGCGCGGGCCGACGGTGGCTTCCACGGCCTCGCTCGCCATCTACGTCACCGATTCGCCCGTGGCCTCAATGCTGGAGACTCAAGTTCCCACCGTCGTGCTCATCACGAGCGCCATCGGGCGCCAGGAGCTGGAGCTTGCGCACATCAACGGAACCCCGGCTCATGTGGCGTACGCGGTGATCGACGGGGACGTCGTCAAGCAGCTCGATACCGGCGCCAACACGGAGCTTTCGGAACTGACCGATCGCGTCACCGCCATGCTGAAAGAGAGGAACTAATGAGCCAGGCACGTTGCCCGTGGACCTTTAAACCGCTCGAGTATGGTGTGACGGTGAGCCCGTACACCAACCGCGAGCTGCCGCAGGGATGGACCGACGCCGTGACGCATTGCGTGGCCATGGCCGGTGCGCGTAACTCCGGTAAGTCGCTCTACACCGCAGTGATGATCAAGCAGCTCAAGCAGCTGGCGCACAAGCACAATCGCTCCGTCCAAGCGGCGGATGAATCCACGCGCGAGCGTTACGCGGAGGTTTATGAGCGGCCGCTCTTTGAGGAGATGCGTGCCATGGACCCCACACCAAGTGCGGTGGCTACCGACGCCTACCAGCGCGATCCGCTGATTTTTGAACTCGGTAAGTGGCCGGATGAGCAGGGCCGCGAGCGCATGAATTACCTGGTCTTCCGCGACGTGGCGGGCGAGGACTTGGAGAACCCTCCGGAAAACGAGGCGGACCGGGAGAACCTGGCGTTCTTCTCGCACGCGGATTTGGTGATTTTCCTTTTCGATCCGCTCCGCGTGCAGCAGATTCAGGATTTTATCCACGGCCTGATTCCCAACATTGGTGAACTGGGCGCGGACTCTTTGCGGGTCCTGGATAACCTGCTGGATTTGCTCGATACGGATACCCCGCCGCCGCTCGCGGTGACCATCTCGAAGTTTGACACGGTGCAGAAGCTAGAGCAGGTGGATGACGTGCGGTGGAAGAAGCTCATGGCCAACCGCGGTGCTGCCTTCCGCCGCGACACCGGGTGGAATTTCCGCGATTCGGACCGTTGGATGGTTCACCTCGAAGCGGAATCGCTCTTGCGCTTCTTGGGCGCCAACGATCTGATCAACAAGCTCTATTCAGCCGCGCCGCGCGATGGCAGCTTCTTCGTGGTCTCCGCCTTGGGGGAGGCCCCGACGGGCCGCCAGCTGGCGCGCAGCGGCATTGCGCCCTATCGCGTGCTGGATCCCATCCGCTGGCTGCTCAGCCGCCGCGGCGTTTTTGTGCAGGACGTGTCATGACTTTCGGCAGCCCGCAGTCCCCAGGAGCACCGCAGCCGGGCTCGCCTGCCGGGACCGCGCCGGACTATCGCTATGGGCAGGTCAGCGACACCGTCCGCCAGGCCCGCCGCGCCGCCGATATGAAGGCACAGTGGGCACCGTGGCCGCTGAAGGTCGCAGCGGTGCTGGAGATCTTCATCACCAGCTACGCCGTCTACAACATCTGCCGGCTCGTGGCCTTTGAAAACAGCCCGGCGGCGGTAAGCCGCACGGACCAGCTCTCCACGGAGCTCGGCGTGCTGCTGGGCGTGCTGGTCCTTCTCGTGTGTGTCATCACGACCTATGTGCTGCACGCGCAGCAGTCGGCGCGGATTGCCTTGACCGCTATCAGCGCCATCGTGGTATTGCTCATTCCACTGAGTTCGGTGATGCCCGCGTCGATCGTCTCCGCGGCAGTCATCGTTCTGCTGTGGTTGCCGGCGAACCGGCAGTGGTTTGGTGGGCAAGAACGACAGCGTTAGGCCTTGTACGCGTGTGGCTTAGGCCTTCTTGCGCAGTTCCTCGAGCGCGCGGGAATTGCCCGCTGCGGCAAACAGGTTAAACGCAAAGTGATACATGTTGCGCGCGCGGTCTGCCGCGTTGGCGGCGGTGTAGCGATCCCCAAGAAGCTCAGCTACCTCCGCCATGGCGTTTTGCTCCGAAGACGTGGTGGCCTGGGACGCGGGGTGCTTCTCCAAGAAGTCGAGCAACACCTGGGTGGATTTAAACATGTCCTGAGCCTGCGTGCGCAGGCTCTCGGAATACAGAACGGTCCACTTGGCGGCTACGGGGAGGCTCTTGAGCTTCGTGGAGTCCACATAGCGTGAGGCCAGGATGTCGTAGGCCTCCTCCGGATCGCGGTGGCGAACATCGAGGGCCACGGTCTTGAGGAGGGCGTGCAGCTCACCGTCGAGGTCGCCGCAACGTTGGTACTCGCGGGCAGCGGCGGCAAAGCAGGCCACGCGCTGCTCTACATCGTCAGGGGAGTGTTGTGCGGCATCGCTGTAGAAGCGGGCCAGCATGGGCGCTGGGAGCTGCTGGTAATCCTCGTCGCTGCGTGCGTTGGAGAGGATGGTGAAGGACTGCGCAGCCACGCGTTCACAGTCGGCGGCAGAGTTGGATGCCCAGAGTGCGCCCACGGCCGATTCGAGGATGGCTTGAAGGATTGCGGCCATCGTGGCACCCGCTCCGTCGAATTTGCCTCCGGTCACAGCGTCGTTGACAGCCACGAAGTCGGCCGCATGCGCCTTTGCATCGCCGTTCTTTGCGAAATCTAGAAGTTCCTGCAGATCCGAGAGCGACGTCGTGCTGTCGGGGCTGATTGATGCATTCTCGCTAGCGGGGGCGGACTCGGAGAAATCCTTGTGGCTGGCCGCGGTGCGAGCTGCGGCGATCTCGCCCAGCGCGGTGTCGTCACCAGCCGCTGCTGCCTTGGCCGCAAATTTCTCTGCTTCTTCGGTGTTGTCGTTATCCAACCATGCGCGGGCCACACGCGTATAGCCAGTAGCTACGAGAGACGGCTGCCCGGTCAGCGCTCCAATCGAGGCAATGGTGAGGGAATCGTCGATGTTCTCGATGGTGCCAGCAGCCACGCGAAGTGTCTCCCGCGCCTCCAAGTAGTGGGCGGCAGGGACGGCATCCTCCGCACAGCCTTGGAACGTGTCGTTGGACAGCACGCGGTCGATCTGCTTGTCAATGTGGGCGGACTCAACGGTGGGAAGAGAAAGCCCCGGCGCCTGGGCACGCGCATAAGCGAGCATACGCTCGGCGTCGGCAGAATCAAGCAGGGGATACGTCGCGTCAGAAGCCATGGGGGAGATTCTAGTAGAGGACTCCGACGCGCGCGGGCCTCCTCGTAGACTGGTGGGCATGGATTCTCTCAGCCCCGCCGGGCGCTATGCCCCGAGCCCGTCCGGCGATCTGCATCTGGGTAACCTCCGCACGGCGTTGCTGGCTTGGCTCTACGCCAGGAGCAGCGGGCGCCGCTTTCTTATGCGCGTGGAGGACATTGACACGCAGCGCTCCTCGCGGGAGTCGGCGCAGCGCCAGCTGGAGGACCTCGCCGCGCTCGGCTTGGACTGGGATGGGGAGGTCATCTACCAGCAGGATCGCTACGCGGCTTATGAGAAGGCACTCGCCCAGCTTCCCACCTTTGAGTGCTACTGCTCGCGCAAGGACATCCAGGAAGCCTCCCGCGCCCCACACGCCATCCCAGGACAGTACCCGGGCACCTGCCGCGCGCTTAGCGACGATGAACGGGCCGCCAAGCGCGCCGAGCTGGCTGCTCAAAACCGCGTGCCAGCCATACGCCTGCGCGCCGACGCCTCCTCCTTCACCATCCACGATGCCCTCGCCGGCGAGTACACCGGGGAGGTGGATGACTTCATCCTGCGCCGTGGCGGCCAGCCCCCAGCGGATCCGAACCAGGGCATGGACTGGGCCTATAACCTGGCGGTTGTTGTTGATGATGCCTTCCAAGGCGTCGATCAGATCGTGCGCGGTGATGATCTACTGTCTTCGGCCCCGCGCCAGGCCTACCTGGCGCACAAGCTGGGCTATCCGGAGCCGGAGTTCGTCCACGTGCCGCTCGTGCTCAACGCTGAGGGTGTGCGTTTGTCCAAGCGCGATGGGGCGGTGACCCTGCGTCAGCTGCTCGATGGGCACGGTAGGGATGCGGGGGACGTCGTCAAGCTCTTGGCCCACTCCTTAGGGTATGAGGCCTCTTCCGTACAGGAGCTGTGCCAACAGTTTCAGCCGGAGAAGCTATCGCGGGAGGCCTTCGTCTGGGATGGCGCTGTGTAGCTCCTCCCCCTCGCCGGCTGTACAGCGGTAGTCTGAGAACAAAAAATTTAACGGAGAGAGAAGCTCAGCATGGAAGTTTTGTTTGTCCTTATTGGCCTGATGCTGTTGACCGTCATCGTCAAGGCGGTAGGGGACAAAATAGGACTTCCCTGGCCGGCGCTTTTGACTATCCTTACGGCGGTGGCGGTTTCGGTGTACGCCACTTTCTCGAATGGCACATTTGAATTCTCCGTGCCTGCTGACCTCATTCTTCCCATCTTCTTGCCGCCATTGTTGTGGGCGCTGGCAAGGAGAACATCGTGGGGTGTCATTCGTGAGCAGTGGATGACCATCCTGGCTCTGTCCGTGCTGCTCGTGGTGGCTACGACCCTGGCGGTGGGATTCACCGCCCGTGCTTTCATGCCGGGCTTGGGGCTCGCTGCCGCCATCCTTATCGGCGCCGCGATTGCCCCGCCAGATCCGGTGGCCGTCGAGGCCGTGGCAGAACCAGCCGGTATCCCGCGGCGCATCATTTCCGTGCTGCAGATTGAGGGCCTGTTCAATGATGCTGCGTCTATTGTGGCCTTCCACCTCGCCCTGGAAGCCGTGACGAGCTCGGGGGAGATGCACGCCGGGGAAGCGGTGACGAGTTTCCTCTACTCCGCGGCGGTAGCCACCATTCTCGGGCTCGTCGTGGGGCGCGTGTCTTCGTGGTTCGTCGGCGCGGTTCACGAGGTTATCGCTCGCAACGCGTTGACGTGGGTGATTCCTTTTGCCGTGTACATCGCCGCGGAGGAGCTCGGTGCCTCCGGTGTCATCGCTGTGGTGATTGCTGCGGTGGAACTGCACTCCCGCGCGCCGATTCAGGCGGAGGACCGCCTCTCCGGCCAGTCATTCTGGGAGACCGTCGAGCTACTTTTCACGGGTGTGGCTTTCGGCCTCATTGGCTTGACCGTGTTCAGCGCCATCGACGCCGCGGGTGCGGACCTCTGGCATGCGGTCATCATCGGCGTCATCCTGTCCGTTGTTGCCTTCCTCGTGCGCTTGGTGTGGATGTACGCCTTCTATCTCATTAATAGGCGCCGCGGGAAGCCACGCCTGGCGCCGCAGCGCCTGCAGGAAGTGCTGCTTATGACGTGGTCCGGCATGCGCGGTTTGGTGACTCTTGCGCTGGTTCTGTCTGTTCCAAGTGGTTTGAGCTTCTATAACGAGTTGACCGTTATCGCCCTCGTGGTGCTGCTCATGACCATGGTGATTCCCGGCTTGTTGCTGCCGTGGCTTATGCGTCAGCTCGACCTCACTACGTATTCGCAGGCAGCCACGGATAAAATGCGCGCGACCATTACCTCCCGCGCGCGTAAAGCCGGCATTGCTGCGATGCGCGCGAAGTATGAGGAACTGGACCCCGACACTGCGGCAAATATTGCCCAATGGTTTGAGGACCGCCTCGGTGAGGACGAGGACGGTGAGGACGCTACAACTCGTCTGCGCATGGCCATCGAGGCCCGTGAGGTGGCCCTCGCGGCACGGCGAACAGCCCTTGCCGGCGCCCAGCAAGAGTTGCTGCGCCTGCGCCGCGATAGGGAATTCAACCCGATGATTGTGGACGAAGTGCTTGCCGACGTCGACCGGATGTCCCTCGGCGCAAAGAAACACAGTTGAGGGGAGTGCTGATCCGTGACTAAGAATGGTGGCGAGAGGAGCGAATCAATGGACGCCTATGAGTACGCTCAGCTGGAAGACGGCCTGGATTATCTCTACGACTTCTTCGATGCTGACTTGGAGGAGCGCGTGCGCGCCGGGCGTGAGCTGCTGCCAGCGGGCATGGAGGACATCCTGGGTGATAGCACGCTGGATGACTACGTGTGGCTGTGGATCAAAGAACCTGGCCCCCGCGGCTTCCGCCAGTTCCTGCGCGATGGCGGCTATGGCGAGGACGAGGTGAAAGAGGCTTTCCTGCTCGTCCGCACGGAATGGGGCATGAATACCCCGCCACACGTGGAGTGGCTCAAGGAAGACGGCTTCGAGGCCCCCGAGTTCGATTAGGGGCGTGCAGCTGTGGGCGTTCGATGAGGCGCCTCCGTCAGCTGCAAAGGAACCAAAGTACTGGCACCTTATGCGAAACTCCGCATGCAATCACCTGGGGTTTTCCATCCTAGTCCCCGCAAATGGTGCCTTTACTTTGGGTCCTTTGCTTGAAGGCTTCAAGCCACCGCATGAAGAATCCAATAGCCTCGATTCCTAACACCGCACATGTGCAAAGGGGATTTGGAATAATCGCAACAAATCTTTGGCCCAGCGAGAAAGGTTATTCCAATCATGCGATTCGATCATTTGACAATCTTGACCCGCAATATCGAAGCCTCATGGGAGTTCTACCATCAACTTCCAAACTCCGAGGTAAAGCCATTGTCTGCTGGAGAAGGATATTTTGAAGTGTCGTTTGATGACAGCGTAATTGGCGTATTCGATTCTTCAGCTTTTGCTTCAGCCACTAACACTAGTCCGGCGACCCCCGGCGGAGCAGTAATCCAGTTTTCTGTCGAGGACGTCGACGAGTACTGGAGTCAACTTCCAGATTCCTATCGCGAGGCTTCTGCCTCACCGAAGAAAATGCCATGGGGTTCTTATTCCGCCTACATTTCGGATCCAGACGGAAACATCTTGGAGTTCTATACGTGGTGAAGTCAGTTTGCTGCTTCGCAGAAATCGGCTTCTGAGAATTAACGGCTTAAGGGACTTTTCGTGTGGATAAACCGATACGGATTCCCAAGGCAGCCTGGGATAATACGGTGATCTTGATTTTGAATCGGTTCCAACAGCCTGATCGGTGAAATCGACATCGGATAGCCATAGACCTGTGGTGGGAGGACTGCTGCTGGTGCGGTAATGCCAATTCATATGGCTAATAGGAATCGGCTGTCGTGCGATATGTGCGGCCACTTTCTGGTTAAGAACAACAAAACTGCGGCAGGACCCCAAGGCCGGCTATGCCCTCAGTGCAACGTTTTCATCGATTAACACCCGCGCACACCAGTGAGATTCGGCATTTTAAAATCTTTATTGACTGGGTCCTTTCTGGGGAATCCGCAGACCACTTGGCCAAACGCCTTGGGATAACAAGGCGGACTTTGACCCGGTGGTTTAAGCTGCTGTGGTTTATCATCGTGCCAACAGCAGCAGATCCCTATCGTGTCTATGACCAGCTCTTTATCGACGGCACCTACTTTCACAAGAAATTCCTGCTGGTAGCCTGCACCGAAACGCACGTCATCGCCCGACATTGGTGCCTGCGTGAAAGCTCAAACGAGTACCTGAAACTGCTCGACAAAATCGCGGAATCGTACATCGTTACCACCGACGGGTCGGGGGGAGTGAACCTTTGCTGATCGGGTGGTTGAGTTCCACAGTGCCGAGTAATGGCATACACCTATTTTCCCTTTCATGCACTCTTCAAGCCATAGAACCCGAGAAGAGTATACGAAAGTTCCAAATTTAGGTGGGGGGATCAATTGTGAGTAAAGAATTGTTATTCTCATGGGGATTCCTGCCTTCGGGCGATGACGGAAGTTGTAAGGAAGATGCGGAAATGAAACTATTTAAAGTCTTTACCCTTGTCATTCTCATTGCAGGCGCTTTGTTGTGTATAGCGGGCTTATTTTGGGAAACTCGGCTTACTAATCTTGGGCTTCCTATGGCCCTTCTAGGAATAGCTCTTTCAGTTGCTGCATCAGCTAAAAGGAGGAGTAAAGAGTAATAGGGATATGCTCAGTCTAGGTTTGTCATATAGAAAGACGCCGACTCATTGAAGACTGAGGTAGCGCCTTGCCGGTTGTTGTCTGTCAGCTCAAGCAAGTAGAAGCCCCTAGCGGCAAGGCGTAGGCGATTTCGGAAGAGATACCATGCGACAGCACGGTCGACATGATCACAAATGTTCCACCCATTCCTGGCTACCTCTTAGCCAAACAGCTCATGGGATATCTCGCTGTCCGCAGTCGTATCGACAATAGTCGCCTACGACTGCGGGAAACTCGGCCTACGTGGTTAAGAAGAAGACCACGCGCAACCCTAGGATTTGCAATACCAGCCGAAGAAATGGCCGAACTCCAAGGCTATGCCAACGAAATCTAAAACCGTGTTTCCACGACCGCTAGAATCGGCCACCTGCGCATGAAGAAAAGTCCCCTGGATGATGACATCCAGGGGACTTCCCAGTGGCGGAGGATAGGGGATTTGAACCCCTGAGGGATGTGACTCCCGCACGCGTTCCAGGCGTGTGACATAGGCCGCTAGTCGAATCCTCCGCTGGAAAACATTACATGAGCCCCCTAATGAAGCAAAATCGCCAGGTCAGGGCGAAAAAGTTAAGGATGTAGTGGCTTGAGGCGGAAAGCGCGCTTGGAAGCGGAGTGGGGAGCTGGGTGGTGGGGGAGCGGTTTGGCGTCGGCAAGCAAGGCGCGCTAGGCTAGACCGCAGGATTCCGCGTGGCGTCCATCCTCTGAACTCCCCCAGGGCAGGAATGCAGCAAGGGTCAGGAGGCTCTGGCGGGTGCGCGGGGTCCCCTTTTTATTTGTGTGCTTTCACACGGGGGATGTGACGGGGCGTTAGTATGGTTGCCATATGTCCGCACTACGTCCCGGAAGGAAGACGGATGTCTCTTCTTAATCTTGAAAAGTCCGAGCTTGATGAGCTTGCCGCGCAGGTGCGCAAGGACTACGAGGCCCTCAAGGCTGAGGGGTTGGATCTTGACTTGACCCGCGGTAAGCCGTCCAAGGCGCAGCTTGATCTGTCCAACGATCTGCTCGTTCTGCCGGGGCGCGGCCACTACACCGATGCTGCGGGTAATGACCTGCGCAACTACGGCAACCAGAAGGGCATCAAGGAGCTGCGCGATCTGTGGGGCAAGCTCACCAACATGGATCCGGAGCTCCTCATTGCGGCGGACTCTTCCTCCCTGAACATCATGTATGACCTCATCCTGTGGGCCTACACCTTCGGCACCAACAGCTCTGAGAAGCCGTGGTCCAAGGAAGAGAACATCAAGTGGATTTGCCCCACCCCGGGATATGACCGCCACTTCGCCATCACGGAGTCCTTCGGCTTCGAGCTGATTTCGGTGCCGATGGAAGAGGATGGCCCGGACATTGAAGCAGTGGAGGAGCTGGCCAAGGATCCGCAGGTGAAGGGCATGTGGGTAGTGCCGATGTTCTCCAACCCCACGGGTGCCGTCATCTCGGAAGAGAAGACTCGCCGCCTTGCTGCGATGGAGACCGGCGCACCGGACTTCCGCATCGTGTGGGACAACGCTTATGCCGTACACACGCTGACTGAGGATTTCCCGGAGATTCTACCGATCCTGGATATCGCTGCGGAAGAAGGCAACCCGGACCGTTTCTGGGCTATGTCTTCTTCGTCGAAGATTACCTTCGCTGGCTCCGGCGTGAGCTTCTTCGGCTCCTCCGAAGACAACCTCGAGTGGTACTTGGAGCACGCCGGTATCCGTGGCATTGGCCCGAACAAGATTAACCAGCTGGCACACTACGAGTTCTTCGGTTCCGCCGAGGGCGTGCGCGCGGTGATGCGCCGCCACGCTGCGCTGTTGGCGCCGAAGTTCGAGGCGGTTCTTCGCATCCTGGATAAGAACCTCACCCACCATGAGATCGCGGACTGGACCCACCCCAAGGGCGGCTACTTCATCTCCCTCAACGTGATGGAGGGCACCGCGACCCGCGTGTGGGAGCTGGCCCGTGACGCCGGCATTCTCCTGACCCAGGCTGGTTCGGCGTACCCATACGGCGAGGACGCCAAGGACCACAACATTCGCTTGGCACCGTCCCTGCCGCCGCAGGAAGAAGTCGAGGCAGCAATGGATGGCGTGGCCACCTGTGTGCTGCTCGCCGCAGTAGAGAAGCTGGGGGCATAAGGCAATCAACTCCGACGAGACGGCCTACTGGCTCGACCAGATCATCCCGGCTGACCTCGAGTTCAGAAATGTCGAGGGGCAGCGTTTGGGCTTAGCCTCGCTGGAGGGTGAGCAGTCCCTCGCGGTCACGTGTGGCTTCGCCGATGTCGACACCGGGCTAGCGCACGCCGAGCAAGGCATCGACGTGCGCTGTGAGCTCCTCACCGTCGCCCGCACCGGGCAGGTGGAGGTGGCTGCCGCAGTGAGTGCTGCGGCAGCGTTGCTCACGGAAGCCGCAGGCTTGTTGCCCGCGCAACCGGGCCTGCTCTTGCCCAAGCTCTTTGCTGAAGACGATGAGCGCTTCGCTCACTTGAGCGTGCGTCATGGCATGCTCATCGCCCCGTACCTGTGGGGCGGCCAGACCCCGCAGGTGGCGGAGGAGGGCCGCCTAACGCTGGTGTGCCAACTGCTCATGCTGAGCGACGCCGAGTATGCCTACGCCGTCGAGGAAGGCGTGCCGGCGCTGCAGCAGGCGGTGGCAGAGCAAGGCATCGATCTGCTGGATTGGCAGCGCTCGGAGTGACGTGTCGGGTTGAGGCGCTACACTGACTAACCGTGGCTCTTTACCGGAAATATCGTCCAGCAACTTTCGCGGAAGTGGTAGGCCAAGAGCAGGTCACCACGCCTTTATCCGCTGCCCTCGACGCAGGGCGCATTAACCATGCGTACCTCTTTTCCGGCCCGCGTGGCTGCGGAAAGACGTCGTCCGCGCGCATCATGGCCCGCTCGCTGAACTGTGAGCAGGGGCCAACGTCAACGCCGTGCGGGCAGTGTGACTCTTGCGTCTCGCTGGCCCCGGGTGGGCCGGGCAACTTGGATGTCACGGAGCTCGACGCCGCCTCTCACAATGGTGTCGAGGACATGCGTGAGTTGCGTGACCGCGCCTACTACGCGCCGGCGGAGTCGCGCTACCGCATCTTCATCATCGATGAGGCCCACATGATTTCCGCCTCCGGTGCGAACGCCTTGCTCAAGGTTGTCGAGGAGCCGCCGGAGCACGTGATCTTCATTTTTGCCACGACGGAGCCGGAGAAGATCATCGGCACCATCCGTTCGCGTACCCATCACTATCCCTTCCGCCTGCTGACCCCGCCGGCGATGAAAGGGCTGTTGGAGCGCACCGTGGCCTCGGAGAACGTCCACGTGGATGACACTGTGTACCCCATGGTCATCCAGGCCGGCGGCGGTTCGCCCCGCGATACCTTGTCCATCCTGGACCAGCTGTTGGCGGGCGCAGGCCCCGATGGGCTGACCTACGACGTGGCCCGTCCACTTCTGGGTGTCACGGACGTAGGCCTGCTGGATAACACGGTTGAATCCCTGGCGAACCAGGATAAGGCTGGGCTCTTCCGGCTTGTCGACGATGTTATTGAGGCCGGCCACGACCCTCGCCGCTTTGCCATTGACCTTTTGGATCGTTTGCGGGATTTGATGATCCTGCAGGCCGTCCCTTCAGCGTTGGAGGAGGGGTTAGTCTCTGCGCCGACTGACCGCGGGGAAGTGCTTACCGCCCAGGCGCAGCGCTTCTCCGGCCCACAGCTGGCCTACCTGGCCGAAACCGTCAACGAGCGCGTGTCCTCCCTGCGCGGCGCGACGTCCCCGCGCCTGCTCCTAGAAATCCTTTGCGCACACCTCATCGTTGGTTCAGCTCCTGCGGCGGCAACTGCCGGTCAGCTGCCCACTGCTGCCCCGCAGGGGGCGGGCGTGCAGACTTCCGCTCCCGCTGGGCAGGGAACTCCGCCTGCGCAACGCCAGCAATCTGCGGTCGCTAGCGCCCAGGATCCCGCTGCCGCCGCCGCAGCTATCATCGCGCAGCGTCGCAGCCGCCAGGCTGCAAAACAGGAGGCCCAGCAGCAGCAACCACAACAGCAACCACAGCAGGTCGAAAGGACCCAAGAAACAGCCCAGCAGACGCAGCAGACCCCAACCCCTGAGGCTGCGCAGCCTCAGGCACCGGTGGAGCGCCCTGCACAGCCGGAGGCGCAGCCTGAGCCGCAGTCAGAGCAGCCTGAGCAGCACCAAGAGCGACCGGAACACCAGCAACAGGAGCAGCACGAACAACCGCAGGAAGCGGAACAGCCGGAACAGCCGGAACAACAAGAACGGCAAGAACAGGCTCAAGGACAGCCACAAGAACAGCAGCCTGAGCCCGAGCAGCCTCAAGACCCAGCCGCGGAAATTCGCGGGCGTTGGTCTGACCTGCGGGCGACGATTGGGCGTCGGAACAAGGTCGCTGAAATCATGCTCGCCGAAGCCCGTGTCCTCGGCGTGCGTGATGACACCTTGGTTCTTGGGCACACCACCGGCGCGCTGGCGGAACGCATCAACTCGCCAGGCACCAACGAGGTCATCGTGACCGTCCTTAAGGAAGAGCTCAACCGCAACCTGAAGGTCACGTGCGTCATCGGCACAGACCCGAAGGCCCACGGCTTCACGGTGGCTGAGCCAGCCCAGCGCACCCAGTGGAACCCCAACCAGCCACCACGCGAGGCCGCCGAGCCCGACGAGGAGGCAGAGAGTCCGGAGACTCCGGACAACGCTACTGATTCGCACTCTTCCGACACTGTGCCTGCTTCCGCGGCAGCAACAGAATCTGAAAGAGGAGACAAGCCCAGCGAGTCCGAGGCGAAGGAACCCAGCAATGCCAGTGATGACCCGTGGGGTGCGCCGCGCCGGATCGGGCAGCAGGCTCCGTCTTCTGCAACGACGACGGAGCAGCCGCGTGAGGCAGCTGAGTCGCAGCCGCCGGCAGACCCGCGACCGTCGGCAGAACCACAACGTCCGGACGTCGCCCCGCGCGGGGCGATGGTGCCCCCAAAGAGGGAGGCCCGTGGTAGCCAATGGCGATCACGCATCGCGCAAGCGAGCCAAGTAGCGGCCCAGCGGGATGAAGAGTTTTCCAAAGTTCCCAAGTTTGGCAACGGCGTTCCACTGCCGCCGGAGCCAGGCCCGGAGGAAGGCGAATTCGAAGCCCCACCGGAGGAGTACGGTCCGCCGGCGGGGATGGGTGGGGCGTCGGAAAGCGCAGGCCAAGCGCCTGCCGCGCCGCAGCAGCCTGTGCCTCAGCAAGCTCCCGCTCCGCAGCCGGAGTACACCCGCGCGGATGAGGAGCGCGAGATGATGGAGGCCGCGCAGAATGCCGGCGAGATGGACCACCGCAACGCCACGGAGGTGGCCATGGAGCTCCTCGCACAGGAGTTGGGAGCGCGGCGGCTCTAGCGTGGCATCTGTACACTTGGCGCGTAGTGAAAATAATCGTGTGAAAGGATTTTTAGCATGACTGAGAACGACCCGATGCAGCAGGCAAATGACATGAACGAGATCCTGGCGCAGGCAGCCCGCGTCCAGGCAGAACTGCAGAAGGCACAGGAAGAGATCCTGGCCTCCACCGTTGAAGGCACCGCCGGCAACGGCCTGGTGAAGGTCACTATGACCGGTGGCGCTGAGCTGCAGAACGTTACCATCGATAAGTCCGTGGTCGACCCGGAGGACATCGATACCCTCCAGGACCTCATCGTTGGTGCCTTCAAGGAGGCCCACGCTGCTGCTGGCCGCCTGGCCCAGGAGAAGATTGGCCCGCTGTCCCAGGGCATGGGCCAGTCCCAGCAGAACTACGATGGTCCGTCCTTCCAGGATGTCTTCGGCGGCAACCAGTAATCCGCGCGTTAGACTTAAAGGCCGTTGTTGCTCTCTTCGTGGAGAGCAGCGCGGCCTTTTATTGTGTCCCCGGCCGTCGAGGTCTGAGGGGTTGTTGAGTGAGGGGAGCATTGCGTGTTTGAAGGACCATTGCAGGATCTCATCGATGAGTTCTCGCGCCTGCCGGGTATTGGCCCGAAGTCAGCGCAACGCATCGCCTTCCACGTGTTGCATCAGGACCCAGAGGAGATTGACCGCCTCCAAAAGGCGCTGGGAGCAGTACGCGATGGCGTGACGTTCTGCCGCATCTGCTGCAATATTTCCCGCGAAGAAGTCTGCCGCATTTGCATCAATTCGCAGCGCGATGCCTCCACCATCTGCGTGGTGGAAGAGCCCAAGGACATCCAGGTCATCGAGCGCACCGGCGAATATGACGGCCGCTACCATGTGCTGGGTGGCGCGCTCGACCCGCTGGCGAATGTGGGGCCGAAGGACCTCAACATCTCGCAACTGCTGCAGCGCCTCGGCGGCGTACTACCGGACCGAGAGCTTGCGGATTCCACCCCGGAGGAGCCGCTTTACGACGATTCCCCGGACATCACCGAGGTCATCCTCGCCACCGATCCCAACACCGAAGGCGAGGCCACCGCGGCCTACCTCGTGCGCTTGCTGCGGGACTTCCCAGGACTGAAGATCACGCGCCTGGCCTCCGGCATGCCGCTGGGAGGCGACCTTGAGTTTGTCGATGAGCTGACGCTCTCGCGTGCGTTGAGCGGCCGCCTGACGGTCTAGCGCGGTGCTTCCTAGCGCTGCGAGCGCGGCGGCTCCGAGGCGTTAAAGCGCTCGGTGCGTAGCTGGTCAATAGCCGGGATATCCAAGGGCTCGAGTTCGCTGAGCGCGATTCCCATGGCCTTGGCCAGCAACAGGTCCGCCAGCTGCGGGTTGCGCGCCAAGACCGGACCGTGCATGTAGGTAGCGATGACGCTGCCCTGCACCGCGCCCTCGGCGCCGCGCTGGACGGCCCTGTCGGAGAGGTCCAGGATGGCAGCGGTATCCGCATTGCCGGTTCCGCGCGTGAGCGTTCCCAGCGGCTGGGCGGCAGGCCCCAGGATGGTTGCACCCATGTGGTTCTCAAAACCGGTGAGCGGCTCGGTGAGCTCAGCGGTGATGCCGGCCTTGGTGGGTTCGGTGGCTACCTCGCCGATGGCGCGCTCGGCCATGGAGGCCGTGGTGGCGTCGATAAGCCCCACGCCATCCACCACGCGGCCGGACGCGCGGAAGGATTCGCCGAGCACCTGCAGGCCTGCGCAAATCGCCAGAATCGGACGCTTAGCGGCCGCCGCACGGGTCAGGCCGCCATCGGCGATGAGGTGCTCCGCGGCGAGGATCTGCGCGGTGTCCTCACCGCCGCCCAGGGTGTAGACGTCGAGGGACTCCGGCACCGGCTCACCCAGCTTGATGGGCACGATCTCTGCCTCGAGTCCGCGCATGCGGGCGCGCTGGCGCAGGACCAGGGCGTTACCGTCATCGCCGTAGGTGCCCAGGATATCGGGGAGGATGAGGCCAATCTGCAGGCTAGTCATTCGAATGCTCCTTTGCTGCTGCGGCGGTGAGGGCCTTCTTCAGATCACGGAAGGCGGTGTAGTTGGCCAGCACCTCGATGCGGCCCTCCGGGCAGGACTGAATGGCGGTGAGGGGATCCGGGATGAGCTCGTGCGAGATATCCGCGTAGACCAAACGCACTGCGAGGTCGGTGCCGCGCTCACCCGCAGCCTTGACTGGCAGATCGTCGAAGTCTTCGAAGCGCACGTCCCACAGCCAGGACATATCAATACCGTCGGCCACATGGCCGTTGGTGGCGATGACCAGGCCATCGGCCTCGCGGTCCACCATGGATAGCGCCTCCTGCCAGCCGGCCGGGTTCTTAGCCAGCAGCAGGCGGATGGTGCGGTTTCCTAGCGTGATGGTGGAATAGCGCCCGGCTACATCGTCGACGCTTTCCGCGGCGGCAATGGCCTTGTGGCGATCCACGCCGAAAGCTTCGACCGCAGCGGCGACGGCTTGGGCAGCATTGCCGCGGTTGGCCTGCCCCGGCAGGGCCAGCTGGAGCTTGTCGACGCCCCCCGGGCTCGCCAGCCCTTCCTCCGTCACTGCCCAGGTGGGGGTGGGGCGGCGGAATTCGCGGCCGTCGGCAAGCGGCTTGACCGCGTGCCAGTCCTCGCCTTCGCGCACGATGTGTCCTCCGGTGCGCGGGCAGGTGACGGATTCACCCATCCATCCGGCACCAGCGGAAACCCAGATGACGTTCTTCGCGTCATAGGCCACGGAGGTCATAAGCACGTCATCGCAGTTGGCGATGATGAGCATATCCGGGTGGGCCTCGACTGCGCCGCGCAGGGCCCGCTCGATCTTGTTAATTTCGCCCACGCGGTCCAGCTGGTCGCGTGAGAGGTTCAGCAACACCAGCGCGGTGGGGTTGAGGTTATCCGCGACGTGGGGAACGTGGAGCTCGTCCACTTCCAGCACTAAGTGACTCGCGTCCTTGCCTGCTAGAAGCGCGGAGATGATTCCGGCGTCCATGTTGTCGCCGCCATCATTGGTGGCCACGGAGTGCTCGGTGCGCACAGCGGCGGCGAGCATGCGCGTGGTGGTGGACTTACCGTTGGTTCCGGTCACCAGGATGGCTGGGCGCTGCTTGGCCAGGTTCTGCATGATGGTGGGGTCGATGGCGTTGGCGATGAGCCCGCCAATCATGCCGCCGGCGCCGCGGCCCGTGGCGCGCGAGGCAGTGGTAGCCAGCGTCGCAGCGGTGGTGGCAACCGCAGTGCGCGCGGAGGAGAACGCGCTTCGGAAGTTAAAATTCATGTTCCCCAGGGTAGTCGGGGGACGCTAGTTATCGGTGTTGCGGGAGCGGTTGTGTCCCGAGTTTTGTTGGCCCTGCTGGTTGCCATTACCGCGGCGGCCGCGCCCACCGCGGCGGCGACGCCTACGCCCGTGGTTTCCGCCTTTGTTTCGATTGTTGTTGCCAGAGCCCTGCGAACCTTGGTTATTAGCCGAGCCCGAGTGAGCAGGCTTGTCGCCTGCGGAACCCTCGGTTGAAGGGTTCTGGTTCTTCTTATCGTTGTGCCCTTGTTTAGCGGGCTGATGATTACCGGAAGATTTACGGCGGGAGCGGCGGCGATTCTTGTTCGTGGAGCGGTTGCGGTTGGACTGCCCACCGGAGCGTCCCTCGCCCTGGCGCCTCCCTGAGTTGCCCGCCCCACCAGATGTGGACTGCTCTTCGGGTTCCGTGGGTTCCTCGATGCGCTCGAGGGCCGCGAGGAAAGCGGTGTCGGACATCAGGGGAATGTTCTTGCGGTGGGCATGCATGGGCTTGCCCACGAGGTCCGTGGTGATATTGCAGACCACCAGGGAAGTCTCCCGGGTGAGTTTTTCTGAGTAGTTGAGCTCTTCCCGGGCGAGTGCGGCAATGATGGTGTCGGGATCCTCGGTGATCTCCGGGGCGACAACGATCTCCATGCCGCGGATGAGCTCCTTGCCGGGCACATACGGACCGGGGTTGTGATGCTGGCGGGGTGCTTCAGCAGCGTCGACGCGGACGTGGGAGCGCTGGAGCCCAAAACGATCCGCTCGCAGGTCATCCGGTGCTGCACTGCTGAGTGGGCCAGCGCTTTGCGCGCGGTAGAGATCCACGAGCAGGCGGGTTGCTTTGCGGGAGGTATCTTTTTCTGCTCTCTGTGCACGCTCGACGCTGGCCGTGGGGTCGGGTGCAGAAAGGCCGGTGTCACGCGCGACGGCCGCCAAGCGGATGTCGGTGCCCCACACGCTTTGGCGGCGGGCGGTGGCGAGGGTATCCACGATGGCGACTGGGGTGGGGACGTGTCCTACCTTGAAGCGGCGGCGTCGGCCCTTTCCCCGGTTGCGATTGCGCGCGCGGTTCTGGCGGGCAGCGGCGGTCATCGCACGGCGCGCTTCGGAGACGATGAATCCCCAGGTATAAGGGGTGTCGTGGACGATGAGCGTGCGGCCATCAATGAGCCGGTCCAGGGGCTTGAGCAGCATGGAGAAAGACTGCCCAGCCTGGATTTCTTCGACGCTTAACCCGTGGAGGTGCCGCGGTCCGGGGTCTGCGCCTGGGTTGATGACGGCGTGGAATTCCTGGCCGATCTCCCCAGCGGCGTTGAGAGTCAACGCATCCACGGTGAGCAGGCGGCCGGTCGAAGGGTGGATTCCGGTGGTTTGGATGGTCAGCGCCACGTAGGGAAAGGCGGCGAGAGCTTCCTCGCGGGCAGAGGCCTTGTGCTCCCTATCGGTCTGCTTCTTATCTGCCTGGTGGGGGCGCGGGCCCGGCTTAGGGGCGCCGGTGTGTGGTGACGCCGCGGCCGGCGTCTCTGCAGCGCTGAGCTGCGCTGCAGGCTCGGTGGGGCCGGGTGTCGTAGTCATTGTTCACAGTTTAGTACCCAACTGCGAGGAAGCTGGAAAGGGCACACGAGAGGGGGGTTGTATCCACTGAGTCGCGGTGAAGGTAAGCACGCTGCGGACTAGCCAAAGTCGATGATGATGACCCAGCCGCCGCGGTCGGATTGCTCGGGAGTGGGGTCAGGCTCGCGGCTGGGCTCGGGCTCTTTAGTCGGCTCGGGCTTTCTGGTGGGCTGAGGCTGAGTGGTGGGCTTGGGCTTGCTAGTTGGCTTCGGCTTGGTGGTGGCCGGCGGCGTGCTCGGGCCAGTTGGTTCGTCGTGAGGCGCGGTTCGCTCCGCGCCCACCGGAGTGGTGGTGGGAGCAGCCTTTGACGTGGAGGGCGTGGGTTCAGCCGGTGTCTTCGGCGTAGTCGTCACCACAGTCGGCGACGGGGTCGCCTGAGTTTGTGGGGTGGGGCGGGGCACGTGGATCGGCGGCGTCGTGCGCGGCCGCGGAGTAGTGCTCAGCGGGTGCGTGGTGGTTGGCGGCTCTGCGGAGCGACTGGCCTCATGTGAAGTGGTTGATTCTGTGCTGTTTTCGGTGCTCCTAGGGCTGGAACTGGGAGCGGGGGACGCCTCGGTGTGGCGATCCTCCGGAGCGTCGAGCTCCTCCGCTGTGGGAGCGGTGGTCCGAGGTATTGATGTCGGTGCTGTATGCGGCAGGTGATCCGCGTGCGGTGGCGTAGAAGTCTCCTTGGCAGCGGGCAGTGGTGTACGTTCCGTGGGTTCAGCGGGCTCCGTGGGTTCTGCTGGTTCTGTAGGCTCTGTGGACTCGGAAAAATCAGTCGAGCTAAGCGCTTGCGCAACGTCTGTATCAGTCCGCTCCTCGGGGAGGTGGGCGTCTGCAGCCACAATGTCCGCAGTGTCCGCGACGTCGGAGGCCTTGTCCTCAGTGGCGTCAGCATCGGCAGAGTGTGAAGTGGACACAACGAGGGGGTTTTCCTCAAAAGCCGATTCAGCGCGGTGATCGTGGGAAGAACCTGAAGAATTCCCGGAAGGTACGAAGTTCGCAGCCCCGCCGACTACGACGGCAACGCCGGCAGCACAAGCTAGCTTGAGCCCAGTGCTAGCCGCAGCGATCTTTGTTCCGGTCACGGCAACCGCCCCGGCAGAGTTGAGGGACAGGGCTTGTGCACTCTGCGTGGCAGCAGTACCGGCGGTCTTCGCTGCGCCGGTCGCCTCAAATCCGCCGGCTGGAAGGCTGGCTGCGTGGGCCTTGCCAGTGTTGGCGACCTTCACGGCCGCTGCGCCCGCGGCGGCAGCGATGATTCCGGCGGTTCCCACGGCGAAGTGGCTTTCCGGCGTGCCTTCTTCGGAATAGACGGTGAGGGTTGGTTGTCCATCCGATATGAAATATGCGCGGGCGACTGCGATGAGGCCCTCGTGATTGAATCCTGCGATGGTATCGCTCAGCCAGGGAGCCCGCTCCCGCGGAATCGTGGCGACGAGTTCGTCATCAAGGTGAACCTCGATGGAGCGTCGGAAAAAGTGCCGGTTATTGGTCAAACGCACAAGGAGGTGCGCAGGGTGCGTCGGTAGGGAACTGGCTGGGACCGCAAACTCGGTGATGTGCAAAGCGCGCTGGCCACTGAGCATGCCCCACCGCTGAGCCGGGGGAATATTGAGCGGCACGCACAGGCCAGGCTCTGGGAGGAGGACCTCGAAAGCAGGAATGGTTTCTTCCGCCGCATCCTCGCGGAGTGCGATTTCTGCGGTGGCTTGTGGGGTCAGCCCCGCGTCAATGATCCAGTCCAGCTCCGAGTAATCGGCAGCTTGGGAGGCGGGGATCACGCCCACGATGTCTTCGCCGTGATGGACGCGAAATCCTGTACTTGAATGTCCACTCAAAGTGACGGGGAGATGACTGCTTTCAGCTAGCGATAGCAGCTGCAGGAACATCTCTGGGTTTACGGTGTCAACCGTCAGGCGACGCGGTGTGCCAAACCCGTGGTGGGGAACCACATAGTTAGTGACCGTCATATTGCTCGCCTTCGCTGAGTGGACCACGTCGGATGCATACGGCCGGGCGGGTTCGCCGTGAGCATTGGGAATGCCGAAGCCCAGACTGAAGCTCTGACTAGCCGCACGAAATGTTTGAAAAATCTTTATTGCAGTGCAGTTACGCTGCTTAACTATATCGCTCTGAGTTCTGGCCTACAAGAAAGCGCATTCAGCGGGATATGGTGACCAGGAATTTTTGCGCATAGCTTAAAGCTCGGATGCTGGAAGCTAGGGAGGAACGTGCTCCTCCCTAGCTGCACTGTTGTTAAGCCTGGCTTTGCCTGGCTTAGTCTGCGCGGTTGACTGCGGACGTAATCGCGTTGATGGATGCGCGCGTCGTCGAGCCAGCGATGCCCGCGCCCCATACCTGGGCGCCGTTAACCTCGGCGGCGATGTAGCAGGCGGCCTCGGCGTCGTCGCCAGCAGTGCGGGATTGCTGGGAGTAGTCGATGACCTCGAAATCAATTCCGACGTCCTCCAGCGCATTGGCGTACGCGGCGATGGGGCCATTGCCGATGCCGGAGACAACGCGCTTCTCACCGTTGAAGACGATGGTCGCGGTTACCTTGGCGTCCTCGCCCTCTGTGGTGGAGTTGTCCACCTGGAAGGAGACCAGCTCTAGCGGGGAGGTGCGCTCCAGGAATTCGTTGGCGAAGATGTCCCACATGTTCTTGGAGTTGACCTCGCCACCTTCGGCGTCGGTCACCGCCTGCACGACGGAGGAGAACTCCGCCTGCATGGCACGCGGCATGTTGATGCCATGGTCGGTCTTCATGATGTAGGCTACGCCGCCCTTGCCGGACTGCGAGTTGACGCGGATGACCGCCTGGTAATCGCGGCCGACATCCTTCGGGTCGATGGGCAGGTAGGGAACTTCC
Source organism: Corynebacterium sp. HMSC076G08 (assembly GCF_001811515.1). Classification (NCBI taxonomy): domain Bacteria; kingdom Bacillati; phylum Actinomycetota; class Actinomycetes; order Mycobacteriales; family Corynebacteriaceae; genus Corynebacterium; species Corynebacterium sp. HMSC076G08. The sequence continues at coordinate 43,023 of NZ_KV805022.1, forward strand.
CAGGTGGTTTCCTGCAGTTCCTCCCACGACACCTCGGTGTTGTTGGCGCCGGGGCGTACCTCCTGGGCCAGGGCATCCAGGCCCTTGTTGATGGCATCCTGGTGGGAGCCGGAGAAGGCCGTGAACACCAGCTCGCCGCCGTAGGGGTGGCGCTCCGGTACACGCAGCTGGTTGCAGTACTCCACCGTCTCGCGGATCTTGGGCAGATCGGAGAAATCGATCTGCGGGTCCACGCCCTGGGTGAGCATATTCAGACCCAGCGTGACGATGTCTACGTTGCCGGTTCGCTCACCGTTGCCGAACAGGCAGCCTTCGATGCGATCTGCGCCGGCCATGTAGCCCAGCTCGGCGGCGGCAATGCCTTCGCCGCGATCGTTATGGGGGTGCAGTGACAGGATGATGGAGTCACGCTTGGCAAAGTTGCGGTGCATCCACTCGATCTGGTCGGCGTACACGTTCGGGCTAATCATCTCCACCGTGGACGGCAGGTTGATGATCATGGGGTTGTCCGGGGTGGCCTCCATGATGTCGACGACGGCATCGCAGACCTCGACGGCGAAGTCCAGCTCGGTTCCCGTGAAGGATTCCGGCGAGTACTCCCAGCGCCAATTGGTATCCGGGTAATCCTTGGCAATGCTCTTGATGAGCTCCGCGGCGTCCGTCGCCAGTTTCTTAATGGCTGGGCGGTCCTTGCGGAAGACCACGCGGCGTTGCAGCTTCGAGGTGGAGTTGTAGAAGTGCACGATGACGTTCTTCGCGCCCTGGCACGCCTCGAAGGTACGCCGAATCAGGTGCTCGCGGGCCTGGACCAAGACCTGGATGGTGACGTCTTCGGGGATCTTATTGCCCTCAATGATCTCGCGGACAAAGTCGAAGTCCGTTTGGGAAGCGGAGGGGAAGCCCACTTCGATCTCCTTGTAACCCATGGCTACCAGCAGGTCGAACATGCGGTGCTTGCGCTGCGGGGACATCGGATCAATCAGGGCCTGGTTCCCATCGCGCAGATCCACCGCACACCACTGCGGGGCCACAGTAATCTTCTTATCCGGCCACGTGCGGTCCGGCAGCGTGACGGGCTCGACCTCCTGGGCGAAGCTCTGGTAGCGGTGGACCGGCATCGAGGAGCCGCGCTGCTTATTCCAGGCGGGCTGGTTCTCGTTGCGCGGGCCGGCCGGGGTGGTGATTTCGCGGGGAGCGGAGATGAAAGAATCGTTGGGGGACATGGTGTTTGTTCTCTTCCTTGTGTGTGGCCTGAGGCGTTTGTTTCGCCGCGTTGCTGTGATGAGCAACGATGTAGTGAATTGTGGGGACGGCCAGCTGTGGTGTGTGTTGGCATCACCACGCTCCGCGACGGGGCGCTGGCCGTAGAGTTACAAACCTAAATCCCGCCGCGGCTACTAAGGAGAAGAGTGTGCCGCAAAGTCATGTGAGCCACAATACAACGCTTCCCACTCTGCGGCAACTGGTTTCACATACTGGGATGGGGTCGCGGGTGGCTAGGATGTGTTGCGTGCCTGAAGAAAACACCATGACGACTGCTCCGGAACCTGGGAAGAAGACCGCGCCGGGCAAGGAACCGGATGCCGCCCCGACCCCTGAAGGCGCGCCAGGGGTACTTTCGCTGCTGCCCATGGCCGTGCTGGTCGCGGTAGTGGGCACTGCAGTGCGCATCGCTGTGCTGAGCGGCATCGCAGCCGTCAACGAGCAGGAGCTGTGGGATCAGCTCACGGCCTGGGACTCTAAGTACTACCTGGAGATTGCGCGCGTCGGTTATTTCGATGCGGACATCCATACGGATGGGCCGGTCCATGAAATCACTATGGCTTTCTTTCCGGGTTTCCCCATACTGTTGCGGGTTCTGGGGTGGACCGGGATCAGCCTTGAGGTAGCTGCCCTCCTTGTGAATACTCTTTTTACCGCGGTGATGGCTGCTGGAGTCATGGTCCTAGCGCAGCGCCTGGGGGCAGGGCGCCGTGGGCAATGCGCCGCGGCCATCGTGGTCAGCAGCGCTCCGATGTCCATTGTGTTTTCCATGCCCTATACGGAAGCCCTCTTCGGGGCCCTTGTGGTGTGGGGACTCGTGGCGCTGGATGAATGCGATTGGTGGAGCGCCGCGGCTTTCGGTATTGCCTTGTCCTTTGTCCGGCTGACCTCCGTGGACTTCCTTGCAGTTTTTGGCCTGTGGGTGCTCCTTTACGGGCGGCGTTCCTGGCAGGCGTGGCTCAGCCTGATCGTGGCGTCGCTCCCGCTGCCGGGCTACTTGCTGTGGACGCAGCGCTACCTGGCGGAGGCTGGCGGCTACTTCGGCATCCAAACCGAACACTGGAACTCCACCTTCGACGGGGGAGTTGCCACCGTGCGGTTCGTGTGGGAAACCTTGACGGAGAACAACGATGTGGGCTACTTGCTCACCGTGCTGGTGATCCTCGGTGCCCCCGTGTTGCTCATCGCGGCCTGGGGGAAGGTTAACCCGGTCGCCTGGTGGTTTAGCGCTGCGTTATGTGCGAATGTGCTGCTTTCCGACGGCATCATGCACTCGCGCCCGCGACTTCTCCTGCCCGCGATCATTCTGGTGCTGCCGTGGGTTGTGCGCGCCGCCACGGCGTGGCGCCCACGCATGCTGTGGGCTGCCTGTGGCGCATGGGTCCTGTGGTCGGCGTGGTTCTCCGCCTACATGCTGGTGGTCTTTGAGTGGGCGATCTAGTGCGGGCTTTGTTCCGCGAGCCGCGTGCTTCCCGGGTTGACCGGAATGCGTGACAGGACGATCGTGGCGGCGATCATGATGATGAGCGAAGCCCCCATCACGCACCAGCCCGCGATGCTCTCGACCTGGAATTTCTCGCCCAGGACCCAGTAACCCAGGCCGAAAGCCACGATGGGTTCCATGATGGTCATCGCGGGAAGCGAATGCGCAAGAGCGCCGGCGTGGAAGGAATACTGCTGGATCACCGTGCCGGCAGCCGCCAGCCCGATGAGCACGTACAGCTCCCAGCTCGCTAGCAATGCTGCGATGCCTTGGTGGGAGAGGACGTCAACCACCGCTTTCGCTACGAGCGCCACGTAGCCGTAGAGGATGCCGCAGGCACTGCCGAGCGCGAGTGCGGATTCCTCCGGCCGGTTATAGGCCGCCACAAAGAGTGCGGCGAGTGTCAGCGCGCCGAGGGCGAAGGCGGGCCACCACTGGGACCAGCTGGGCGTCGTCAAGCCTGCGGTGGGGCGCCCGTAGACCACCATGATGCCCACCGCGATGGTCAGCGCTAGGCACCAGAAGACCTCCCGCGCCGGCATCGGCCGCCGGGAATACCACGCGGCGAGCGGCAGCGTGAACATCAGGGACAGGACGAGGATGGGCTGCACGATGAGCAGCGTGCCGAAGTGGAGTGCGATGAGCTGCAAGGCATAGGCAACGACGGCGGCTCCGGTGCCAATCCACCACAGGGGAGTGCGAATTGCGGTGCGCATGACGGTCCTGGAGCTGGCGTCCAACACGATGCGGTGGCGTATGACAGTGCCCCAGGCCACGACTAGTGCCGAGGCCAGTGCGAAAGCAACGGCAACCAGGTTTGAAAGCATCGTTTCCACCTTACCTGGAATTAATATCCAGCACGTGTTTCGATGGTAGCCAAAGGGCGGTAGTCTAAAGGAGTTGACTGCCGGTCTATAGGTATTGGGCGGTGAACAGGTAATGGCCCTCACAAACAGGAAAGGTGGGACCGTCAGTGGCCCTAGTCGTACAGAAATACGGGGGATCCTCCCTCGAAAGCGCAGAGCGCATTCGCGCGGTGGCGGAGCGCATTGTGGCGACGAAGAAACAGGGCAACGACGTGGTTGTCGTGTGCTCCGCCATGGGGGATACCACCGATGAGCTCCTAGACCTCGCCGCCCAGGTCAACCCCGTCCCGCCGCAGCGCGAGATGGACATGCTGCTGACCGCCGGCGAGCGCATCTCCAATGCGCTCGTTGCCATGGCAGTGGAGTCCCTCGGTGCGCAGGCTCAGTCTTTTACCGGCTCCCAAGCTGGCGTGCTCACCACTGAGCGTCATGGTAACGCCCGCATTGTCGACGTCACCCCGGGCCGCCTGACCGAGGCGCTGGATGCAGGCAAAATCTGCATCGTCGCGGGTTTCCAAGGCGTCAACAAGGAATCGCGCGACGTCACCACCCTCGGCCGTGGCGGATCGGACACCACCGCGGTGGCGCTGGCGGCAGCGCTCAAGGCCGATGTGTGTGAGATTTACTCCGATGTCGACGGCGTCTACACCGCTGATCCCCGCATCGTTCACAACGCCCAGAAGCTCGAGCAGCTCTCCTTCGAGGAGATGCTGGAGTTGGCCGCCGTGGGGTCTAAGATTCTGGTCCTGCGCAGCGTCGAATACGCCCGCGCGTTCAACGTTCCCCTTCGAGTTCGCTCGTCTTATTCAAACGACCCCGGCACGCTCATCGCCGGTTCAATGGAGGATATCCCCGTGGAAGAAGCAGTACTAACCGGCATCGCAACCGACCGCTCCGAGGCCAAGGTCACCGTCCTGGGAATCCCGGACCGCCCGGGCGAGGCCGCCAAGGTGTTCCGCGCTATTGCAGATGCCGAGATCAACATCGACATGGTCCTTCAGAACGTCTCCTCCCTGGAGTCCGGCACGACCGACATCACCTTCACCTGCCCGCGCTCGGATGGACCGAAGGCAATGGAGATTCTGGCCAAGCTCAAGGAAGACGGCCACTGGAGCAACGTGCTTTACGACGACCAAGTGGGCAAGGTTTCCCTGGTCGGTGCCGGCATGAAGTCCCACCCCGGTGTCACCGCGGACTTCACGGAGGCATTGCGTGACGCAGGGGTCAACATGGAGCTCATCTCCACCTCTGAGATCCGCATTTCCGTGCTGACGCGCGAGGCGGACCTCGATAAGGCAGCCATTGCTTTGCATGAGAAGTTCCAGCTGGGTGGCGAGGAAGAGGCCACCGTTTATGCTGGTACCGGACGCTAAAACTTAAGGAGTAAAGGTCATGACCACTGTTGCAGTAGTAGGCGCCACCGGCCAGGTCGGCCGCGTGATGCGCACCCTCTTGGAGGAGCGCAACTTCCCGGCCGAGACGGTCCGCTTCTTCGCCTCCGCGCGCTCGGCGGGACAGGAGCTCACCTTCCGCGAGGAGAAGATCGTCGTGGAAGACCTGGCAGAGCAGACCGTAGAAAGCCTCGCTGGGATTGACGTCGCCGTGTTCTCCGCCGGCGGTTCCACCTCCAAGCAGTATGCGCCGCTCTTCGCCGAGGCCGGCGCCATCGTGGTGGATAACTCCTCTGCATGGCGCAAGGACCCGGACGTGCCGCTCATCGTCTCGGAGGTAAACCCGGAGGAGAAGAGCAACACCCCGAAGGGCATCATCGCGAACCCGAACTGCACGACCATGGCGATAATGCCGGTCACGAAGGCGCTTCACGACGCCGCCGGTCTCACCACCATGCGCGTCGCCTCCTACCAGGCCGTTTCCGGCTCAGGCCTGGCAGGCGTGGAAACCCTGGTTAAGCAAGTAGCGTCCATCGGCGACCGCAACGTTGAGCTCGTCCACGATGGCTCGGCGCTCGAGGTCTCCGAGGAGGATCTGGGCCCCTACGTCGCCCCGATTGCGTACAACGCGCTGCCGCTGGCCGGCAACCTCGTCGATGATGGCACGGAAGAAACCGACGAGGAGCAAAAGCTGCGCAACGAGTCCCGCAAGATCCTGGGCATCCCGGAGCTCAAGGTCTCCGGTACGTGCGTGCGCATCCCGGTGTTCACCGGCCACACCATGGTGGTGCACGCGGAGTTTGAGAAGCCGATTACCCCGGAACAGGCCCGCGAGGTGCTGTCGTCCGCACCGGGCGTCAAGGTCGTCGATGTGCCGACCCCGCTGGCGGCAGCCGGCATCGACCTCTCCTTGGTCGGTCGCATCCGCCAGGACCAGGCGGTCGAGGACAACAAGGGCCTTGTCTTCGTAGTCTCCGGCGATAACCTGCGCAAGGGCGCCGCGCTCAACACCATTCAGATTGCGGAGCTGCTGGTCTAAAGCAAAGCTGCAGCGAGTTTTAGAACCCGCATAAATAAGAAAAGTCCGCCCCCAGATATCACTCTGGGGGCGGACTTTTTGTGAGTAATGGGAAAGGGGGTGTGCGGAAGGGCTAGTCCTTCGGCACCTCGGGCTTCGTGTGCTCCACGAAGGTCACAGAGGGTTCCGGATCCTCACGGTCGTATTCAATCTCATCGTCGGCCTCGAGCTCCTCGTGGATCTCATCGGCAACGGTCGAGACGAACTCTTCAGTTTCCATGTTGGAGGCCGCTGCCAGCTTGCGCAGCTCGCGCTCGTTCTTCTTGGTGAAGTGCTCGCGCGGGTCAAGGCGGCGCTTAACCAAGGTGCGGGCGCGCACGCGGCGGTCAGACTCGGAGGTGATCTTGTCGCGCTGGGTAATCCAGGTGATGACCATGACGGCAATCATGAGCAGGCCAATCCAGCCCAGAATCGGGTAAACGCTGGAAACCAGCTGCTTGAAGCCAATGAAGGAGAGGATGAAGCCCACGACACAGGCGCCCGCGTAGACGGGGTAGAAGAGCTTCGGCTTCTTGCGGGTCAGGCGCTTGCCCATGGCGTAGAACATGCCGATAGCGGTGTTGAAGACCATGCCGTAGATGATGAAGGTCATGAAGTAACCCAGAGCCGGGTTCACGTGGTTGATCAGCGTCAGCACCGGCAGGTCCTGCTTGTAGACTTCCGGCGCCACCATGTAGAGGGAAACCACGAGGAGAGCGAGCAGAAGCAGGTAGAAGAAGCCACCGATGAGGCCGCCAACACCGACGGCGCGGTTATCCAGGATGTTGCCGCCGATCACGATGGACATCGAGACCGCGCACATGACGTTGAGGCCGGTGTAGTTCAGCGCAGCCAGCCACCAGTTGCTGAGCGGACTCTCGACGTTGTTGACAGCAAACTCATTGGCTTGGGACCAATCCACGTCGGTCACGATGATGGTGTAGCCGGTGGCCAGAACCACGAAGATAATGATGAACGGCGTAATCGCGCCGATGACGTTACTGACCTTATCCACATCGAGGAGGCCTACCAGCAGGACGAGCACGAGCATGATAGCGCCGCCCACCCAGATGGGCACACCCTCGAATTGCTGGCTGATGGTGGAACCACCACCGGCGAACATGACGAAGCCGATGGAGAACAACGTGGCCAGTGTGCCCCAGTCCAGGATCCGGGAGACGATGGGCCCACTAATGTTGTCGTACACTGCCGTGTGCTCATCGGCCTGGAAGTAGGAGCCAAGCTGCAGAATTGCTACACCAGTAATAATCATGAGGGCGGAGGCGAGGAGTACGCCCCACAGGCCCATGTTTCCGAAAGCCACGAAGTACTGGAGTGCTTCCTGGCCGGAGGCAAAGCCGGCGCCGACGACGACGCCGATGAAGGCCATGGAAATGGCCACTGCGCGTTTCCACATAAGGTAAAGAGGTCTCTCAATCTCACACGCGCCGGGGGAATGCCATCACTACCCAAGGTGTGGTGCGGGCAATTGGGAAAGCCTCGCGGGCCCGGTTCGACTATCGATTTATCACGTGTGCCTCGGAAAAGATTAGGCGCCGTCTATCGGTGTTTTCCAGCTGGGGCTGCGGTTTCCTTAAGGATAGGCAGTGGCGGGGGTGTCAGAATTTGCCGTTTGGCGCATGTAGATGCAGGTTCTATGGCCGGCCAAGCCGATTTGTAACGGCTCGATAACGATTAGCCGCGTTGGTTGATTAAGTCCTTGCGGGCCCGGGCCACGCGGGAGCGGATAGTGCCAACACGAACCCCGGCGATCTTCGCGGCCTCCTCGTAGGTATAGCCCAGCACTTGAGTCAGGATGAGGGCTTCGCGGCGGTCTTCTGGGAGGGCGTCGATAAGCGCGCGGGCGTCGATCCACTCGCTCCACGTTCCGGCGTTTTCGGGAGTTGCTGCGAGGGCAGCGGCATCCTCGTACTCGGTGGCGGACTTGCGCGGGCGGGCCATGTCGTGGCGGATGTTGTCCACCCACACGCGGCGCGCAAGCGAAAGTAGCCACGTGCGCGCTGAGGAGCGTGCAGCGAAGCGGGGGAGTGCGCCGATGACGCGCAGGTAGGTCTCCTGGGTGAGATCGTCCGCGATATCGGGGCCGCCAAGGTGGGCGAGCAGGCGCCAGACATCATCTTGGGTGGACTTAATGAACTCCGTGAGGGCTGCGCGATCGCCACGGCCTGCCTTGAGAGCGAGGTCGGTGACGCGCGCATCGTCGCGCTCGGAGTGTCGTTTCACCTCCCATAACTTACCAGTCGGGGGAGGCAGGACTTGGGTGCCTCGGGCTTAAGGCCGTGAACTCTGGCAACGCCAAAAACTGTTGCGCAGGTCATTTTTTATGGGTAGGCTATGAAAGGTCCGTGATTGATAATGTAAAGCAAATTATCAACCGATCTAGGAGGCATTAACCCCATGACTAACGCTTCGAATGAGTCCGCGGCAGACAAGGTTCTCGACAAGGGCCAGCGCGCCCCGGGCGGCCCGAACACAACCCGCCCCTCCGGTCAGCCAATTGCTACTGAAAACACCAGCATCACCGTTGGCCAGAACGGCCCGGTGGTGCTTAATGACATCCACCTGATTGAGAAGCTCGCGCACTTCAACCGCGAGCGCGTGCCGGAGCGCACCCCGCACGCTAAAGGTCACGGCGCCTTTGGTGAGCTGCACGTTACCGAGGACGTCTCTGCTTACACCAAGGCCAAGCTCTTCCAGAAGGGCACCGTGACCCCGATGATGGGCCGTTTCTCCACCGTTGCCGGCGAGCAGGGCTCCCCGGATACCTGGCGTGACGTCCACGGCTTCGCGCTGCGCTTCTACACCGAGGACGGCAACTACGACATCGTGGGTAATAACACCCCGGTCTTCTTCATTCGTGACGGCATTAAGTTCCCGGACTTTATCCACTCCCAGAAGCGTCTGGGTGCCAACGGCCTGCGTGATGCTGACATGCAGTGGGATTTCTGGACCCGCAACCCGGAGACCACCCACCAGGTGACCTACCTTATGGGTGACCGCGGTACCCCGAAGACCACCCGCCACCAGAACGGCTACGGCTCCCACACCTTCCAGTGGGTCAACGAGTCCGGCGATGCCTTCTGGGTGAAGTACCACTTCAAGACCCGCCAGGGCGTGGAGAACTTCACCGACGCGGAAGCCACGGAGATGGCCGGCAAGAATGCGGACTACCACCGCGAGGACCTCTACAACGCCATCGAGGAAGGCAACTTCCCGGTCTGGGACGTCAAGGTCCAGATCATGCCGGTGGCGGAGGCTGAAGAGTACCGCTTCAACCCCTTCGACCTCACCAAGACCTGGTCCAAGAAGGATTACCCGCTGGTCGATGTCGGATACTTCGTACTCAACCGCAACCCGCGCAACTTCTTCGCGCAGATTGAGCAGGTTGCCCTGGATCCGTCCAACATTGTCCCGGGCATTGGGCTGTCTCCGGACAAGATGCTGCAGGCACGCGTCTTCGCGTACTCCGACCAGCAGCGCTACCGTATCGGACCGAACTACAAGCAGCTGCCGGTGAACCAGCCGCTCAACCAGGTCAACACCTATGAGCACGAGGGTCCGATGCAGTACCTGTTCAACGCCCCGGAGGATCCGGTCTACTCCCCGAACCGTCACGCTAAGGGCGGCGGCTACCTGGATGGCGATGAGAACCTGCGCTTCAAGGAGCAGGAGACCACCACCGCTCCGGATCTCTACGTGAACCCGGACCCGGCAGGCATCGACCTGGTGCGTGCGCCTTATATCCACCACGCTGAGGACAATGACACCGTCCAGGCCACCGACCTGTACGAGAACGTCTACGATGACGACGCCAAGGAGCGCCTGGCGGACAACATCACCAACGCTATGGCCGGTGTGTCCCCGGAGACCGAGGAGCGCGTCTACGCCTACTGGGATGCAGTCTCCCCGCAGCTGGGCAAGCGCGTGCGCGAGCTCTTCGCTGAGAAGAAGTAGGGATTAATGCAGGGGCGTTAATCCGTCACCCACATGAGTTAATCCGTCACCTTAGAAGCCCCGCCGGGTTCATTCCGGGCGGGGCTTTTCCGCGCGCCTGACCGCTTTTGCCCAGCGTGGGCGATAGTTTCTTTTACATGACCTCACGCCTAGCTACTCCTGCTGACGCTAACCGGACGGTTGGCACCCGCGCACTCCTTCTCGCCCTCGTGCTCATCGTGCCGCTTGTTATCGGCGCGGTCGTTGCCACCGTGTCCGAGTGGCAGCCAGCCGAAGCCTGGTCCCAGGAGCAGGCGGGTGCGCCCAGCGATGGCACCATCGATCCCGCTGAGCTTTACGACGTCGCCCGTGCCCTCAGCGAAGCCAACGCCCAGGCGGGATTCCTGGCGAGCGGTGCGCAGCAGCTTGCTGACGGCACCGGTGAGCTGAAGGATGGCGCCGGTGAACTGGGCGGCGGAGTGGACAAACTGGCCGGCGGCTCGCAGGAGCTGTACGACGGTCTCGTCCAGTTGCAATCCGGCACCGCCCAGCTGGGCAACGGTGCTACCGAGCTGGCCGACGGCGTCGGCGGCGCCGTCGACCAAGTCATCGGCCTAGGCGTGGTCCGCGGACAGATCCTGCAGGCCATCGATGGCACCCTCAAGGACTTGGAAGGAAACCACTCGGCGGAGGCGAAGAATATCCGCTCGCAGCTCGGTGATCTGCGCAGCCAAGTGGAGAACTTCCAGTTTGACCAGTCCATTCAGGATCAACTGACGCAGCTGAAGGATGGCTCGCGCGAGCTCTCCAACCAGCTGGCCGTGAGCGGCTACGCCTACCACGATGGCGTCTACCAAGCCACGGAGGGCGCAAAGCAGCTCAATGCCGGTATTGGCGAGCTCAACTCCAAGGTCGATGAGGCCTTGCAAGGTGTGGACAAGCTCGTTGCCGGCGCAGAGAAGGTAGACGGCATGGCTCAGCAGAACCGGTCCAAGGTGCAGGGTGCGCAGCGTGCCTTGCCCACCGTAGCTGGACCAGCTGAGGGCGATAACGCGCCTGCCCAGCTGCTCAGCCCCATCGTGGCCATGCTCCTCGCGGCTATCGCCGTCTTGGGCGGCGGGGTTATCGGAGCGCTGCTGACGCGCGTGGAGCGTCGTATCCTCGCGCTGCTGGGCGGCGCGGTGCTGATCGGAGTTGTGGTGGGCCTGCTCGTGGCACTTCTTGCTACCGGTGGAACCGCCGCGGCCGTGGCGTGGGCGGGGCTCGCGGCGGCGGGGGCCGGGGTGGCGTCGGCAAGCATTGTGTACGCACTCGTGCGCGGACTGGGGCTCGCTGGTTGGGGCCTGGGCAGCGTGCTCGGCGTAGCCCAGGTGGGCGTCGTGGGATGGGCGTGGAAAGCGGCCTCGACGGGAACCGATCTCAACGCCGCGATGAGTGCGCTCGTGCACCTCTTTCCCATGCAGTGGGCAACCTCCGCCATCACCGTGGCAGGCAATGGGGGGCAGTCCCCACAGCTGTGGACCGCGCTGGCTATTTTGGGGGTAATTTCGATCGCGGCTTTCGTTCTCGTGGGGGCACCCGCTAGGCACGAAGAAAATGGAAAAGCCTAGCTCAAAGGCCTGCGTGTGAAGCATCGACTGAGCCGGTAGAAGCGTTACAGAGTTTTTGAAGATTTATCTACCGTTGCGAGGGAAAATAGTGCTAGAGTGAGAATCGCTCACAAAGCCTACTTAGGGGGTAGGCAAACGGTTTCTCCAATCCGTTGTGAGTGATAGGGAATAGGGGCGACGCGGCTGCTGTAGGGGCACCGCGTCGTTTCCAATTTTCGGGGGTAAAATTGGCGGCACTGAACGCTGAAGAATTGGAGAATCACCGTGACTGACTCTCGCGATATCAAACCTTTTGCCGCCAGCCGTGGTCCCAAAATAACGTCGGTCGGCGCCATCGTCGGTGCAGCAGTGGCGGGAGGTCTGCTGCTCGGAGGTATTGGTGCGGGCGCAAGCTTGGCGGTCTTCGATGCGCCGGAGCGTGCCGATTTTGTCATGCAGCCAGCACAGCGCGAGGTGCAGGCCGACATCATGGACCCCGACGATGTGCTCACTCCGGAGGAGGAAGAGCGCATGCTTGGCGACGTCTCCCGGATCGCCGCCCCCGACGTGGTCCAAGGGCTGCACTACATGGTCTTTGCTAAGAACAAAGAAAACGTCAACGACTCCGTGGAGGAGTATTTGCGTGACAATCACCCGGAGCTTATCGGCAAGGATAAGTTTGCCGATGGCCAAGTCTTCGTCGGCGTCGGCCTCGATCCGCGCCAGGCCTTCGTCTTCGCGGGTGAGGACGTGGCCGAGCAGATGAAGCTGCGCAAGAAAGATAGCCATCTCGAGCAGTCCATCGAAGCTATAAAGCCGGGCGTGCGGGATGACAACATTCCTGCTGGTCTCTTTGCGGGTGCGGCGGCAGCGATCGACGTGGACCGTGCTGCGGATACCCAGTTTGAGAGTGCTCAAAATAACCGCGTTGGGGCGGCCATTGGTCTGGGGGTAGCGGGCCTGAGCGTTGGTGGCGCGGGTGCAGGCATCGTTGGCGGTACTCGCCGCAGCCGTCAGAAGAACGCGCAGCAGGCGCGCGAGGATTGGGATTATGTGTCGCAGACCTATACCGATGTGGCGCAGCGCCTGCGGGAGATCGATATCCGGGCGCACTCGCTGCAATCGGGTCTAGTGGATGAACGCCTGCGTGAGGACTGGGAGGGCCTGCGCGATGACTTCCTGGCCATCGATGACAAGGTGGGTTCCCTCATGTCGATTCCGGCCGACGCACCGGACGAGCAGTTCCGCTCACGCTCCGTGCTCATTGCTCGTGCACGTTTGCTCTGCGAACGTGTAGAGACCGCCGAGTCCAACATCGAAAAGCTACACCGCATCGAGAACGCTGATACCGACACGCGCCGCTATGAGCTCTACGAGCTGGGCAAGGACCTCGCCCAGGCGGGTTACCTGGCTGCGGACATCGACTCGGCGCTTGAGCGCCACGCCAAGGAGCTGGAAGACGCCGCCGTGGCCCTGTCCAAGGAGCCGAACCACCCGCAGTTCATGGAGCGCTACTTGGAGCTCTTGGACCGGACTGCGCTGCTCTCGGAGCACCTGCAAGCACAGCTGCAGAAGGAGAACGAGGCCGAGGAACGCCCCGTACGCACGCATATCTATGACTCCCACTTCTTCGCCGGCTCTGGCTACCACGGTTACGTGCCCTTCTATGTTGTGAGCACCTGGGACAGCGACGCGACGGCCGCCCGCGATAGCTCTTCCGGTAGCAGCGGCGGCGTCAACAGCGGGTTTAGCTCGGGCTTTTCCGGTTCGGGTGGCTCCTCCAGCTTCTAGGAGGACGGGCGCCCTTTCCGCCGCCCGGTGAAAACGAAAAGAACCCGCAGTTTCCTGCGGGTTTAATGGTCGGGATAACAGGATTTGAACCTGCGACCTCTTCGTCCCGAACGAAGCGCGCTACCAAGCTGCGCCATATCCCGGTGTCTCGCTCTAAGCGGTACCGGAATACTGTAACGCACCCCAGCCTGAAAGGACAAAACGGCAGCGTGGAGGGGGTATTCCTAGGCGGCCTTCTCTGTGATACGCAGCAGCGTGGCGGACGGGCGGCAGAAGAGGCGGAAAGGAACGAACTTGGAGGTGCCCAGCCCGTTGGAGACATGCATGTACATTTCTCCGAATCGGTGCAGGCCCTCCGCGCGAACGCGGTCGATGCCGCAATTGGTCACGATGGAGCGCGAGCCCGCCACCTTGAAAGGCAGGCAGAGCTGGCCGCCGTGCGTATGTCCGGACAGGGACAGCTGGTAGCCGTCGGCGGCGAACTTCTCCAGGACGCGAGGTTCCGGGGAATGCAGTAGTGCTAAGGAGAGGTCGGCGTCCTCGTTGGGGGCGCCGGCGATTTCGGAGTAGTCATCCAAATCGTGGTGTGGGTCGTCCACGCCGGCGGCAGCGAGGCGGACATCGCCTACCTTGAACTCCACGCGGGCCTGGTTGGCGTCGTGCCAGCCGTGTTCCAGGAAGGCCGCGCGCATGCCCTTCCAGGGCAGGTTCACGTAGGAAGGTTCGTTCTTCTTCCCAATCAGGTAGTTGAAGGGGTTCGGGATGCGCGGCGCCCAGTAGTCGTTGGTGCCGAAGCAGAACATCCCCGGGCGGCTCAGCAGCGGGCCAAGGGCGCGGAGGACCTCGGGTACGGCGCGCTCGTCGGAGAGGTTGTCACCGGTATTGATCACCAAGTGCGGGTCAAGGGCATCGAGGCCTGAGACCCACTCGATTTTGGCGCGCTGGCCCGGGATCATGTGGAGGTCGGACACGTGCAGGATACGGAACTCGGACTCCTCGCGCAGCGTACCGGGCTCCAGCAGCGGCAGGGTGTACTCCTTGAGCTCAAACTTGGTGAGTTCTGAGTGCGCCCACGCGGCAACGCCTAGGCCGGCGGCGGCGAGTCCGCCAAGAACAGGGAAAATCTTCACCTTCACCACACTACCTGGCCGGCAGGCGTAGATTGAAGGGCATGAGTGAGTTGAAAGAAACTATCCGTGCTGACCTCAAGACCTCGATGAAGGCCAAGGACAAGGCCCGTACGAGCGCCATCCGTTCTCTGCTGTCTGCCATCCAGGCGGAGGAAACTTCTGGTTCCCGCCACGAGATCACCGATGAGGACATCCTCAAGGTCATCGCCCGTGAGATCAAGAAGCGCCGCGAGTCCGCAGAGGTCTACGCGGAAAACGGCCGCCCCGAGTTGGCGGAGGCAGAGCTTGTCGACGTCCCCTTCTTCGAGGCCTACCAGCCGGAGCAGCTTGACGACGACGCCCTGAACTCCCTCGTCGCTGAATCCATCGCCGAGGTTGAGAAGGACTCCGGCGAGCCGGTGACCATCAAGCAGATGGGCAACGTGATGAAGGTGGCCACCGCCAAGGCTGCTGGGCGCGCCGACGGCAAGCGCCTGTCCACCGCGGTCAAGGCCGCCCTCAACTAGCGTGTTAGCGCAGGAGCGCTAGCACCCACGCTGTAGCCCGTTTTACGCTCTAGCTCCTTGTCACGCTCTAGCTCCTTGTCACGCTGTAGCCCGTTTTTACGCTTTAGCGCTCTGCGCTAAAGCCCGAAGAAGTCCCGCACGTCGTTCGTCAGGCGGTCGACGTCCTCTTGGGAGAACAGCGGGTCGGACTGAGTAGCCGGCTGGCCATTGTCCGTGCCACCGCCGTTGCCGCTCGGCGCCGACGGGGTGTAGTAGCTGGAGTTGGAGGTGCCGGAGCTTGCGGAGTCGCCAGCGGAGCCGTCGGAAAGCTGCAGCGTTACCTCCGCACCCTTCTTAGTGCCGGATGCACCGGTGATGACACGAACCACCTTGCCGTAGCCCACGCCGGGCGCGGGCACCTCGGTGGTTTTGACCACGTAGCCAGCCTTCTCTAGAGCGGAGCGGGCTTGGCTTTCGGACTTGCCCTTCAACCCGTCGATAAGCGGCGATACCGTGCCCGAATCATAAGCGCGGTCGTAGTCCGGCACCGTTCCCTTCAGCGCATCGGGAACGCGCGCGGCCATGGTGTAGAACGTTGATGCGGGCTCCTTGCCACCGAAGAGGTTGCCGTTGGCGCACTGGCGCACGGGCCCGGTGCACAGCGGGCTCGTGGTGGTGCCGTCATTGTAGATATACGGCGCGGCAGCAACCTCAGAGTTGAAGCCGAGGAATGCCGAGGACTGGTTGGACTCCGTGGTACCGGTCTTGGCGGCGGCCTTGCCGCTGAAGCCCGCAGCACGCGCAGAATCGGCCGCCGTGCCCTTTTCAGTATCGGCGGTCATGTTGTTTTCCAGCGCCTTGGCCACCTCTTTGCCCACCGCGCGTTCGCACGGGGTGTGCTTGAGGTACACCTCGTTACCGTGGAAGTCCGTGACCTCCTCGATGGGGTTCGGCTCGCACCACATGCCTTCCGACGCCACCGTCGCGCCCACGTTGGAGAGTTCGAGCGCGTTCACCGCCGTCGGGCCGAGCGTGAAGGAGCCCAGGTTGGAGTCCTTAATGTGGTCGGCGATGGAGGATTCGCCGTCGTAGCTACCGGGCTCCTCGTAGGAGCGCAGGCCGAGCTTCACAGCGATGTCGACGATGCGCTCGACGCCAAGCTGCTCGGTGAGCTGGATGAAGGGGGTGTTGGGGGAGTAGGCGAGAGTGTCCTGCATGGTCATCGTGGAGGCGTAGCTGCCGGCGTTTTCCACGCAGTACTTGTTGGGTGGGCAGTTCTCAGCGCCGCCGAAGCCTAGCCCTTCCGCCTCGTAGCGCTTGGGCACGGCCAGTTTGTCTTTGATTCCATAGCCCGATTCCAAGGCGGCCGCGGCGGTAAAGAGTTTGAACACGGAGCCGGCGCCGTTGCCCACCAGCGAATTGGGCTGGGGCAGGAGGGTTTCGTTGTTGGCAAGGTCGAGCCCGTAGGTGCGCGAGGACACCATGGCGAGGACCTTGCGGGAATCAGTGCCCGGCTTGATCACGTTCATGACTTCCGCTACGCCCTCGGTATCCGGGGCGGTGTGGCTGCGTACTGCGTTGAGAGCTTGGTCCTGGACGTCGGGGTCAAGGGTGGTTTTCACGGTCAGGCCACCGCGTGCTAGATGCTCGTGGTCGATGCCCTTATCGGCGAGGTAGTCCATCACGTAGTCGCAGAAGAAACCGCGATCACCCGCGCCGATGCAGCCATTGGGCAGCGTGGCGGGGCTATCCAACACGCCGAGGGGTTCTTGGGCATAGGCATCGGCGTCCTCCTGGGACAGGGAGCCGGTGTCGACCATAGCTTGGAGCACCACATTGCGGCGTTCGAGCACGCCTTCCTCGTTGGTGTAGGGATTGAGATACTCCGAGGATTGCACCATGCCGGCGAGCATCGCTGCCTGTGGCACGGTGAGGTGCGCGGCATCGGAGCCGAAATAGGTGCGGGCGGCGGCCTCGATACCGTAGGAGTGGTTGCCAAAGGGCACGAGGTTGAGATAGTTGGTGAGGATCTCATCCTTGGAAAGCTTGGCGTCGATATCCGTCGCCATGCGCATCTCACGCAGCTTGCGGGCTATGGATTGCTCGGTTGCGGCTTGCCGTTCTTCATCCGTGGTGGCATTGACGAGGAGGAGGTAGTTCTTCACGTACTGCTGATCCAGCGTGGACGCGCCCTGGGAGACGCCGCCCGCGGCCAAGTTGGTCCACAAAGCGCGGACGTTGCCCTGCAGATCGACGCCTTCGTGCTCATAGAAGCGGCGGTCCTCGATGGCCACGACTGCCTGCTTCATAGCGTCGGAGATCTCATCCGGCTGTACCGGATGGCGGCGCTGTTCGTAGATGTAGGCAAGGGGGTTGCCCTTGGCATCCAAGATGGTGCTCACGCCGGGGGTATCCCCGCTGGTGAGATCCTGGATGTCCGATTGCATCGTGTCGTTCGTCCTGGCCACGGCAACGCCACTGACGCCGGCGACGGGGGCGATGGCCAGCGCGATGAGGATGCCGACCAGTGCTGTGGACAGGACGAGCTTTCCCAGGGATTTGATGACAGTCACCCTCCACACACTAGTGCTTTAGGCCGACAACCGGGAGACCCCCCTAAAGTGTGACCTGTTAGACAGGTATACCGGTCTGTGAATAGACTTACCAATGGTACATAATATTCCGTCGGGTTGAGGGTTATTCACGATCTTCCACTACGACGGGGGGAACTTGGAAGGAGTTACCTAGCCATGGCAGTCAGTGTCAAAGGTGCAGGACGGTCCGCAATGGTAAAGAATGCCTCGTTAACCTCCGAGCGTGGTGAGTGGGTTACCCAAGCCAAGTGCCGCAACGGTGACCCCGATGCGCTTTTCGTGCGAGGGGCAGAGCAGCGTAAGGCCGCGGTGATTTGCCGCCACTGCCCGGTGCTGAACGAGTGTCGCGCGGATGCCCTTGATAACCGCGTGGAGTTTGGTGTGTGGGGCGGCCTCACGGAGCGCCAGCGCCGCGCCCTCCTGCGCAAGAATCCGCACATCACCAGCTGGGCGCATTACCTTGCTGAGGGTGGCGAACTCATCGGTATTTAGTAGCATTGGGCCCATGACTAAATGGGAATATGCAACCGCGCCGGTTCTTACGCACGCGACGAAACAAATCCTCGATTCCTGGGGTGAGGACGGCTGGGAGCTCGTCACTATCACCCCGGGCATGAACCCGGAGAATGTCGTCGCCTATTTCAAGCGCCCTCTGGAGGAGTCCTAATGGGCGCCCTCGCACGCTTGGAAGAACTCGGTGTCGAGCTGCCTTCCGTCGCTGTTCCTCTCGCGTCCTATATCCCGGCCATCCAGGTAGGAAACCAGGTATGGACCTCCGGTCAGCTGCCCGTCGTGGGCGGCGAATTGCCTGCCACCGGCAAGGTTGGCGCAGAAGTGGACCTCGAGAAGGCGCAGGAGCTGGCGCGCACGGCCGCGCTAAACGCGTTGGCTGCCATCGATGGCCTCGTGGGCCTCGACCGTGTCACCCGCGTGGTGAAGGTGGTCGGCTTCGTCGCCTCGGCTCCATCCTTTACGGATCAGGCCGCGGTTATCAACGGTGCCTCGAACTTCCTCGGGGAGGTCTTTGGTGATGCCGGTGTTCACGCGCGTTCTGCAGTGGGGGTAGCGGTCCTTCCGAAGGATTCCCCCGTTGAGATCGAAGTTATCGTAGAAATCGCTGAGTAATCGGATAGGGTTAGAACCATGGAGCATCCTGCATATAGCCAATTGCGTCCCGTGAGCCAGTCCGTCGGTGTTGTGCTGTGCGATAATCCCAGCTACACCGCCTTGGAAGGCACCAACACGTGGATCATTCGCGCCGGAGAAGATTCCCGCGCCATTGTGGTCGATCCAGGCCCAGAGGATGAGGGTCATCTCAACGTTGTGACCGCGAAGGCGGGCGAGGTAGCACTGATCCTTCTCACTCACCGCCACGATGATCACGCCTCGGGCGCTCAGCGTCTGCGCCAGCTCACCGGCGCTCCGATTCGCGCGTTCGATCCGAACTACTGCAACGGCGCGGAGGCGCTTGTCGACGGCGAAGTGATCACCGTCGACGGCATCACGCCGCAACTCGAGGTGGTCCATACCCCTGGCCACACTGCGGATTCCACCTGCTTCTTCGTATGGTCCGAAGAGGCTAAGAACTCCACCCTGGAGGGAATTCTGACCGGTGATACCATCGCTGGCCGTCACACCGTGCTCCTGTCTGAGACCGATGGTGACTTGGGTGCCTACCTGAAGACGCTGGACCTTCTCGAAGAGCGCGGCAAGGATGTAGCACTCTTCCCGGGGCATGGCCCGGACTTGGAGGACACCTCCGCGGTTGCCCGCAAGTACATTGACCGCCGCCACCACCGCTTGGATCAGATTAAAGAGGTCCGCGGGCGCCTTGGTGAGGATGTTGACGTTAAGACCCTCGTCGATGAGATGTACGACGACGTCGACCCGGTCCTTCGCCACGCCGCCGAGCAGTCCACGCGCACTGCGCTGAAGTACCTCGCGGCTCAGAACTGAATCACCGCATAGGAAAATCCCCCGAGAAATTCTCGGGGGATTTTGCATTGGGCCACAGCCGCCCGGAGGCGGCATATGCAGGCTCGGCCTTTAAGACTTAGCGCGCGCGGCGAGCCAAGTGCTCGGTATCGACGATGAGCACCGACTTGCCTTCCAAGCGAATCCATCCGCGGTGGGCGAAGGTGGCCAGCGCCTTGTTGACGGTCTCGCGGGACGCGCCGACGAGCTGGGCGATCTCTTCCTGAGTGAGGTCGTGGTTCACGCGCAGTGCACCGCCCTCTTGCGAGCCGAAGCGGTTAGCCAGCTGCAGCAGGGTCTTGGCCACGCGGCCCGGAACATCGGTAAAGATGAGGTCCGCCAGGTTGGCGTTGGTGCGACGCAGACGGCGGGCCAGCACGCGCAGCAGCTGCTGCGCAATCGCCGGATGATCGGCCACCCACTGCTTGAGCATTTCGGAGTTCATCGTGGCGGCGGTGACCTCGGTGACGCACACAGCAGACGAGGTGCGCGGGCCCGGATCGAAGATAGAAAGCTCACCGAACATATCGGACGGGCCCATCACGGTCAGCAGGTTCTCACGGCCATCCGGGGCGTGGCGAGCAAGCTTAATCTTTCCCGAGGTGATGATGTAGAGGCGGTCGCCCGGCTCTCCTTCCTCGAAAATGGTGGTGCCGCGCGGGAAACGGACGGTTTCCATTTGCTCGATGAGGTTTTGTACTGCTACCGGATCGACGCCCTGGAAAATGCCAGCGCGGGAGAGGATGTCCTGTACGCCTTCCACTGTTACTCCTTAAAGCCTGCGCAGCGAGGAAAACACTTGGACGCAAGCTGGTTTGGTCTATTTTGACGCACCTAGTCTCCAGTGCGCCACGAGGCACTGCACAACATCATACAGTGCAATTAGTCACTATTTCCACCAACGGGAAAAATAGTCACATGCCTTTACTAATCTGTTTAATTCTCGAAGGCCGTTGCCTCTAGCTTTTCCATGAGAATGGCAAACAGGGCGAGGCACAGCGGGACGAGGACAACGAGCGAAATCATGCTTTCCATTCTAACTTCCGTCACTAGAGTTACTTCTATGTCCCCTGACCTTTTTGCACAGCATGACGATGATACCGAGGAAGCGCGTGTTGCCCATATTCGTACCGCCCTCGCGGACGAATATCCCGATGCCGACTGTGAACTAGACTTCACCAACCCCCTTGAGCTACTCGTAGCGACAGTGCTTTCAGCACAGTGCACGGATGCCCGCGTCAACCAGGTCACCCCGGAGCTGTTCGCAGCCTACCCCTCCGCGCCGGATTATGCCGCCGCGGACCGCGCCGACCTTGAGCGCATTCTCCGCCCACTCGGCTTTCAGCGCATGAAGGCCGGCCACCTGTTGGGCATCGGTGAAAAGCTCGTCGCGGACTTCGACGGGCAGGTACCACGCGGCATCGACGAGCTCACCTCGCTGCCCGGCGTCGGCCGCAAGACCGCGTTGGTGGTGCGGGGAAATGCCTTTGGGCTGCCGGGAATCACCGTGGATACCCACGTCACGCGACTGAGTCAGCGGCTCGGTCTGACCGAGGCGAAGACGCCGCGGGCGATTGAGAGGGACGTCGCCAAGCGCGTGCCCGAAGAGGAACAAACCGTATTCTCTCACCGCCTCATCCTCCATGGGCGGCGCGTGTGCACCGCCCGGAAGCCGAAGTGCACGGCCTGCGTCCTCGCCCCATGGTGCCCGTCGCGGGGTTAAGGTGGAGCAATGAGCCAATATTCTCGGTGGCCCGGATACGTGAAGGTGAGCATCGCAGCCATTGTTGCGCTGGCGGCACTCGCGTTCGTCGGCGTGGTGAATCTCCTTGAGGATGATGAGCCGGAGGTCCCCGTCCCCGAGGCGCAGGAGCAAGAAGTAGCCAAGCGTCCCAAGTGCCCCGAGGGGCCCATTGCTGGGGTGGACCTTCCCTGCTTAGGAGCGGCCGGTACCGCGGCGGCCAAGAACGTTCAGATCGTCACGTTGTGGGCATGGTGGTGCGAGCCGTGCCGCACGGAGCTGCCCTTCTTCGAAGACCTTGCACGCTCGCACTCGACGTGGAATGTCGTCGGCGTGCATGCGGATGCGAACGCCGCCAACGGTGCTGCGCTTTTGAGTGACCTGCAGGTCGACATCCCCAGCTACCAGGACGAGGATGGGACCTTCGCTGGCGAGCTCGGGCTGCCGGGCGTCATCCCCATCACCCTCGTGGTGCGCGATGGCAAGGTGGAAGAGAAGTTCATCAAACCGTTTAGCTCCGCCGAAGAATTGGAGGCGGCCGTCGAGGAGGTTCTTCAGTGAGCCGCCTGTTTCCTGCTCACGCCCCGGAGTGGCTGCGCCCGGCGCTCGGGGTTGATACAGACAAGGTCCAAGAACGCCTCATTCGGCATGTCCCGGCCGCCAAGCGCCGGCGTGAATCGGCAGTGTTGGTGCTCTTGAAGGGCGAAAGCTTCGCAGACGGTGAGGTGTTGCTTACGCACCGCTCGCCCTCGATGCGCTCGCACTCCGGGCAGATTGCTTTCCCCGGTGGGCGCAAGGACGAGGAGGACGCCTCGCTTGTCGACGCTGCCCTGCGCGAAGCCGAAGAAGAAACCGGCCTCGACCGCTCCGCCGTCACACCCCTTGAACAGTGGGGCAAGCTGGATATCCCAGCTACCGGCAATACCGTGAGCCCGGTCCTGGCGTATTGGCATAAACCGGGTGACGTGTGGCCGGCGAGCCCCGCGGAAACCGATGATGTCTTCACCGTCCCTTTGCGGGAGCTGGCGGAACCCACGAATCGCATGATGGTGGGATTTGGCCGCTGGAAGGGGCCGGCGTTTCGGACGCGGGGCTACCTGGTGTGGGGCTTTACCGCGGGAGTGCTGTCTGGGCTGATGGATCATGCGGGCTGGAGCGTGGAATGGGATAAGAAAATGGTTCACGATCTGCGTGAATCACTCAACCGCTCCTTGAATAATGAGAAGATAGGTTAGTTTCTGCCCCTTTTAGCCCTTAAGAAAGCATTCCCTCTGTGTCTCTTGCTGTTGACATCCTGATCGTGGTTGCCGTGCTCCTCGCTGTTCGCGTGGGTTGGCGGCAGGGCGCCTTGGCAGCGGTCCTCGCCGCCGTGGGAATCATTGCGGGGCTGGTGCTGGGAACTGTGGTTGCCCCGCTGGCGATGGGCTTGGCGGACCAGGCCGCCGTGCGCTTCTTGTTGGCTGTCGGCGTGCTCATTCTGCTGGTGGGCTTAGGGCAGCTGGTGGGGACGTCGCTTGGCATGGCGTTGCGGGACCGCATGCGCACCCGCTCGGGGCAGCGCGTGGACTCCTCAATTGGTGCGGTATTCCAGGCGGTGGCGGCCATCGTGGTGATTTGGTTGGTTTCCCTGCCTTTGGCATCCAACCTGGGTGGCCGGCCGGGGCAGGCGCTGCGTGAGTCGCACGTACTCAGCGCGCTCAATGCAGCGGCACCCTCGCGCCTAGCGGCGCTGCCGAACGGTATCGCAGCACTACTCAACGAGTCTGGGCTGCCGCCGCTGGTGTCTCCGTGGGAGCGCTCCGGTGCCGATGTGGAGGTGGATGCTCCCGCAGTGAACATCGAGGACCCTGAGCTCGCGGAACGCGTGCGACCTTCCGTAATCCACGTGCTGGGTGATGCGGAGGCGTGCTCGCGCCGGCTGATGGGCTCAGGCTTTGTCACGGAACCGGACTACGTCATCACGAACGCCCACGTTGTGGCCGGCACGGATAAGGTTCACCTCGATACTGTGCTCGGGCTCAAGGAGGCGCACGTGGTGTACTACAACTCGGATGTGGACATTGCGGTGCTGCATAGCCCCGGGTTGGACTTGGAGCCTTTGCCGTGGGCGGAGCAAGCGGCTGTGACGGGGGATGATGCCATCGTCTTGGGATTCCCGCAGTCGGGTCCGTTCACGGCGGAGCCGGCGCGAGTGCGCGACCGGCTGACCATTGCCGGGCCGGATATCTACTCCACGGGCCGCGTGGAGCGCGATGCCTACACGGTGCGCGGCAGCATCCGGCAGGGCAATTCCGGTGGCCCGATGATCAACCCGGAGGGCCAGGTGCTGGGCGTTGTGTTTGGTGCCTCCGTGGAGGACTCCGACACGGGCTATGCACTCACCGCGGACGAGGTGCGCGGCCACGTGGGTGACGTTACGCAGCTTGTCGACGCCACCCCAACCGGCTCCTGCGTCTCATAGGTTTCTGGAATAGGTCTTCGGCGAGGGCGGGCGAGTGAATTAAAAGCCCATTTGCCCTCTGCTGACGTCTCGTTGAAAGTCCACAGCAGCCTGACGAACTTCGGGATCATGGCTATGTGTTCGTTTGTTAATGCGGTGGTGCATCATTCCTGCGGGGAGGGAGATGAGTAGGACAGCCAAAAGAATTATCACGATGGAAGTGGACATTATGCGTTCCTATCCCCGACTCCCGTGCCCACTCCAAGCAAGGCAGGCGCGAAGCTGGTAATCAGTAACGCCTGGCTTATTGAAGATGTCTCGGCATGTGTCCGGATTTGGATACCATCCGGTGCATTGTGATCCATTCTCGTATTCGCAGATTTTGAACGGTTGCACGTTGGTGGCGGCAGCAGAAGGTCCCGCGCCAGATGTGGTGAGCGCCAAACTGAAAGCTAAAAGGGTGATTTTCTTCATCAGAATTCCTTGTGTTAGAGATCCTTTAGAGTCCATAGAAGTGATATGGCTCACCGTACACTTTATGGAATTGCTGGTTGTTTTTCAACAGTCTTGGGTCCAGTAATTGCATATAAAGACCATCGTCTTTCGCGGCCCGCTATCGCTGGTATAAAGGCCCGTCAATGCCGAACCCGCCAACCACAGCAAGGTTGACGGGTAGTCGGCGCGCTTGAGCTAGATATCCGTGCCGATATCGAGGTGCATACCCGGAACCGAGTTGATGAGGTTGCGGGTGTACTCCTGCTGGGCGTTGTCGAAGATATCGTCGGCGGTGCCCTGCTCGACGGCCTGGCCCTTCTTCATCACAACTACGTCGTCGGCAGTCTGGCGGACCACTGCGAGGTCGTGGGTAATGAAGAGATAGGACAGGCTGAGCTCAGACTGCAGCTCCGCGAGGAGCTGGATGATCTGGTTCTGCACCAGCACGTCCAGGGCGGAAACGGCCTCATCGAGGACGATGACCTCTGGGCGCAGCGCGAGCGCGCGGGCGATGGCGATGCGCTGGCGCTGGCCGCCGGAGAGCTCGTTGGGGTAGCGGCGCATGGCGGAGCGAGGCATGGAGACCATGTCGAGAAGCTCGGCCACGCGGGCCTCGCGTTCCTTGCGCGAGCCCACCTTGTGCAGCGCCATGGGTTCCTCGATGCACTTGTAAATGGAGTACATCGGATCCAGTGAGCCATAAGGGTTCTGGAAGACCACCTGCATTTTGCGGCGGAGCTTGAAGAGTTCCTGCTTCGATAGCTTCGAGGTATCACGGCCTTCGAATTCGATGGTGCCGGAGGTCGGCTCCAAAAGGCCCAACACCATGTTTGCCACCGTAGACTTGCCGGAGCCGGACTCGCCCACCAGCGCCAGGGTGGTGCCGCGGCGGATGTCGAAGGAGACATCGTCGACAGCCTTGAGGAGCTTCTTGCCGCCACGCTGTCCGCGGATGTCGAATTCCTTGGTGAGGTTGCGAACCGAGATGACCGGGGCCTGAGCCGCGGAAGATGAACCTTCAGCGGAATCTGCAGCGGTGGAGCCAGGTTCGACGGCGGTGCCGATAGCCTCGCCCGACTTGAGTTCCTTGGCCTCCACGCCAGCTTCCTTGGCCGCGCGGATGCGGGAGGAGGCGAGGGAAGGGGCGGCCTTGACAAGGCGGCGGGTGTAAGGGTGCTGCGGGGAACGCAGGATCTCGCGCGACGGGCCCGACTCCACGATGCGGCCGCGGTGCATCACGATGAGGTGTTCGGCGCGCTCGGCCGCCAGACCAAGGTCGTGGGTAATGAAGAGAACGGCGTTACCCAGCTCCTCGGTGAGGTGCTCCAGGTGGTCCAGGATGGTCTTCTGAACAGTTACATCCAGCGCGGAGGTGGGCTCGTCGGCGATGAGTAGCTTCGGGCGGGCGGCCAGGCCGATCGCGATGAGCGCGCGCTGGCGCATACCACCAGAGAACTCGTGGGGGTACTGCTTGGCGCGGCGTTCGGCGTCGGGAAGCCCGGCTTCCTCCAGAAGCTCCACAACGCGTTCGTGGCGCTTGGAACCCTCCACCACGTGGTTGGCCTTGAGAGACTCTTCAACCTGCGTGCCGATGCGCCATACCGGGTTCAGGTTGGACATGGGATCCTGCGGGACCAAGCCGATCTTGTCGCCGCGCAGCGATTCGAATTGCTTGTTGTTGTAGTGAGTGATGTCCTCGCCTTCGAAGAGGATCTGGCCGCCGGTGACCTTGCCGGTGCCCGGCAGCAGGCCCAGGATGGACATCGCCGTGGTCGACTTACCGGAACCGGACTCGCCCACGATGGCCACGGACTGGCCCGGGTAGATGGTCATATTGACGCCACGCACTGCCTCAACCACGCCGGTCGACGTGGTGAAGGAGATGCGAACGTCCTTCATTTCAAGAAGTGGGTTAGTCATTAACGCTTCCTCGCCTTCGGATCGAGTGCATCGCGGACGACGTCACCCATCATGATGAAGCTCAACACGGTCAGGCCCAAGGCACCCGCCGGGTAGAACAGAACTGCCGGGGCAACACGCAGGGAGGCCTGCGCGTCGGAGATGTCTCCGCCCCAGGACACGAACGTCGGCGGCAAGCCGATGCCCAGGAAGGACAGGGTGGCCTCGGCGACGATGTAGGTACCCAGCGCCACGGTGGCGTAGGAGATGATGGGCGCGGCCGCGTTCGGCAGGATGTGGCTGAACAGGATGCGCCAGCTCGACGCGCCGATGGAGCGCGCGGATTGCACGAATTCCTCATTCTTGATGGAGACTACCGCGCCGCGCGTGATGCGGGCGATAGAGACCCAGCCGAAGAGGCCAAGAACCAAGACCACCGTGATGATGGTGCGGTGCTCCTTGAACATCTGCATAACCACGATGGCGGCCAGCACCAGCGGGATGGCGAAGAAGATGTCCGTGATGCGGGACAGCACGGAGTCGATCCAGCCGCCGAAGAAACCAGCGACAGCACCGATGAGGGAGCCCAGAACCACCACGAGGAGGGTGGTAAGAACGCCCACGGCTACCGACGCCCGCGCGCCGTAAATGACGCGGGAGTAAATGTCGCAGCCTTGGCGGTTAAAGCCGAAAGGGTGGCCAGGCTCAGCCGGGGCGAGGGACTTGGACAGCTCGCACAGGCGCGGGTCCGTATTGGTAAACAGGCCCGGGACGACGGCCATAAGGACGGCGACGAGAATCATGACGGCCGCAACCCAAAACAGTGGGCGGCGGCGCAGATAGCGCCAGGCTTCGCCCCACTGGGAGGAAGGCGCGGATTCATCCTTGACGGCGTCGACTGCGCCGAGGCCCGTCTCGTCGGTCGCGGAAATGAAGTGCTCTTGGCCCGGGTAGGGGGTAGTTTTCTCGAAGTTAGGCATAGCGGATCCTCGGATCAAGTACGGCGTACAGGAGGTCAACGAGCAGGTTGGCGATGATGTAGATGATCACCAAGACCGTCGTAAAGGACACAATCGTGGTCGGCTCGCCGCGCAGGATGGCCTGGTACATGGTGCCGCCGACGCCGTTGATGCCGAAGATGCCCTCGGTGACAATCGCACCGGTCATGAGGGCACCAATGTCGGCACCGATGAAGGTGGCCACGGGAATCAGCGAGTTGCGCAGCACGTGGCGGCGGGTCACCGCGCCGTTGGAGAGGCCCTTGGCGCGGGCGGTGCGCACGTAATCGGCGCGCAGGTTCTCCGCCACGGACTGGCGGGTCAGGCGGATGACGTAGGCCAGGGACAGCGCGCCGAGCACCATCGCCGGCATGAGGAGTGACTTCACGGTGGCGTTCGCGCCAACGGTCACCGGCAAAACACCCCACTTGATGCCCACGAGGTACTGGAAGACGAAGCCGATGACGAAGGAGGGCACGGCGATGACTAGCAAAGAGATGACCAGTACGGTGGAGTCGAAGAAGCCGCCGCGGCGCATGCCGGCGACAACGCCGAAGAAGATGCCGAAGACAGCCTCGAAGATGATGGCCATGACAGTGAGCTTGACGGTGACCGGGAAGGCGTTTGCCATCACTTGGGTCACGGGCACGCCGGAGAAGGTCGTGCCGAAGTCCAGCATGAAGATGCCCTTGATATAGAGCAGATATTGGATGATGAACGGCTTGTCGAGGTTGTATTCGGCCTCGATGCGGGCGCGGGCAGCCTCAGTAAGGCCGCGGTCACCGCCGAGGGCTTCGACAGGGTCGCCGGGCATCAAAAAGACGAGCGCGTAGATGAGCAGGGTGGCTCCGAAGAACACCGGAATCATCTGGAGCACTCGGCGCCCGATATAGCGCAGCATAGTGTGGTCCTTTACTCGTTTGTGGGCAGGTGCTTGTCGACGCCCTGTTACCAGGCGCCACGTAGCTCATAAGGATTTTAGTGTGTGAACCAAGGCTAAGAGAAATCTATAGAGCGTTTCGAATCACACTTATGGGTAAAAACGTGGGGAGACCCCCGCTCCACCAAGGTTGCGGGGGTCCTAAGAAAAAGCCAGGGGAAGGCTTACTTCTTGGTGATGTTGTAGTACACCGGCTGGGACTTCCAGGAGAAGACGACATTGTCGACGTTCTCGGAGTAGCCACCGGTGGCATTGGAGTACCACAGTGGGATGGCCGGTAGATCCTTGAACAGGACCTCCTGGGCCTCGATGTACTTCTTGTTGGCCTCGTCGTCGGACTTGGCGGTCAGGGCTTCGTCGAGAGCCTTGTCAAAGTCCGAGTTCGCGTAGTCGCCATCGTTGGAGGAGCCGCCGGTCCTGTAGAGCGGAGCAAGGAAGTTGCCTTGGCTCGGGTAGTCGGCCTGCCAGCCGGTGCGGAAAGCGGTCTTAATAGTGCGGTTGGTGACCTCATCGCGCAGGGACTTGAAGTCCGGGTACGGAGCGCCAACGGCCTCGATGCCGAGGGCGTTCTTGATGGAGTTGGTGGTGGCGTCTACCCAGCTCTTGTGGCCGCCGTCGGAGTTGTAGGCAATCTCCACGCTCGGGTTGTCCCACTTCTTGATCTTGTCTGCTTCTGCCCAGAGCTTCTTGGCCTTCTCCGGGTCATATTCCAAGACCTCATTGCCCTTGATGTCCTCGGAGTAGCCCGGCAGAACCGGGGAGGTGAAGTCCTTGGCCGGGGTGCGGGTGCCCTTGAAGATGGTCTCGGTGATCTCCTCGCGGTTGATGGCGTGGGAGATGGCCTGGCGGCGCAGGGCGCCTTCCTTGCCGGAGAAGTGCTCGAGGTTCTCACCCAGGGTGAAGGACTGGAATACGGCGGTCGGCTGGTTTACGGCGCGGTCACCAAGATCTGTCTCGTAGACGTCGAACGCAGCGTCCGGAACGGCGTCGAGGACATCAAGGTTGCCGGAAAGTAGGTCGGCGTAGGCAGCGTCCTGGGAGGCGTAGAAGACGAACTTAATGCCGTCGTTCTGCGGGGTCTGGCCGCCCTTGTATTCCTCATTCGGAACGACGGTCGCGTCCTGGTTGTGGTTCCACTCGGACAGCTTGTACGGGCCGTTGGTGATCGGGTTCTGGCCGTACGCATCCATGTCGTCGTACGCAGACTCATGGAGCGGGTAGAACGCGGAGTAGCCCAGCTGTGCTGGGAAGTTCTGCTCCGGGCTGTTCAGGGCGATGGTGAAGGTGAGGTCGTCGACGACCTTGAGGCCCTCCAGCTTCTCGACGCCCTCCTTAAAGCCCTTGATGTTGGAGAAGAAGGAGGCATTGAGCTGGTCGTTAGCCACGGCGTAGTTCCACGCATCGACGAAGTTGTTCGCGGTGACTGGGGAGCCATCGGAGAAGGTGGACTCCTTGAGCTTGACGGTGAACTCGGTGTTGTCATCGTTCGGCTCGATAGACTCGGCGAGCTCGTTCTGAGCTTCACCGTCACCGTCGTAGTAGACGAGGCCGGAGTAGAGAGAGTCAACGATGCGGCCGCCGCCGGTCTCATTGGTGTTGGCCGGAATCAGCGGGTTCTGCGGCTCGGAGCCGTTCACAACAATGATTCCGTCGCCGGAACCGGATGCAGTGGTGGAGCCGGAATTATCGCCGCCACAAGCCGCGAGGGTGAGCGGCAGGGTGGCAACGGAAACAACGGCAAGCGTCTTCTTGAGCGTCATGTGGGTCTTAGACCTCCGTGGTGCGAAAGATGTAGAAAACCTGTGGTTTGGTTTGTTATGAAGCTACAGTGTGCCGTGTCTTACATACAAGGAATCGAAAAATATGTCCTGTGATAAAAGCTATAGTTTGCTAGTTATTCGCCGCCGACCTGCGTTTTCCTCGAAGAATAAAAATATACCCCACCCCCTGTGTGGGGTAGGGCACTGAGTTTCTATGTATGTTACGTACTTCGCATCCACTGGATGAGGGTCTGCGCAAAACCACGCGGGTTTTCCAGGAAGGGCAGATTCTTAGTTCCAGGAATTGTCGTGGCGGTAAAACTCCCGCGACAGCGCTTTGCCGCGCGGCGGGCCACCGGCCGCCACAGCAATTGATCGGCATGAATAAACAGCACCGGTGCGGCAACGGTCAAGTCGAGCCAACTCAACGGCACGACGGCCGTGCGCAGCCGGTGATTCCACAAAATGCCGCGACGTACATTGCCAATCCGGGAAGCCGCAATGCGCAAGCGCAGAGATTCCTCGCGTGCGTCAGCGCTGAAGGACCCCAGCGCATCGAGATCCATTTCCCGGCGGTAGGCAGATTCGCGCATCAGCAATCGCGGCGTGCGTAGCCATCCCAATCGGCATAGCGTGGCGCGCAGGAGTACCCACCCAAAATCCCACGGGCGGGCAGCAATCGCGCGGCGCAGGTCGGCCGGGTGCGCAGCGGAGACAGATACCAGTCCCCGGACACGTTCGGGGCGCTCCGTCGCCAGCGCCCACGCCACCGCACCACCGGTATCAGCGCCGATGAGGAAAGCATCGTCGTGGCCTAGCGCCCGGATCGCACCACTGACGTCTCCCACCGCGGCACGAATGTCTTGCCCGGGTTCCAGAGGGGGCTTATCCGACATTCCGAAGCCGCGCATGTCGAGGGCGGCGACGTGGAAGCCGGCGTCGGCAAGCACTGCGATAACATCCCTAAAGTCGAACCATCCGCCGAAGGACCCGTGCAACAGCACCACGAGGGGATTGTCCGGGTTGCCGGCGGTGACGGCGTGCAGGCGGATGCCGCGCGTGTGCAGGAACTCGTGCTCAAAGGGGCCGTCAAGCTCCACTACGGAGGGCGGTAGGGGATTCATAGGGGCGGGCCTTTCGAAGGGGGAGGGTAGATAGACGAAATCCGCCCCGAACGCATGTGCTCGGGGCGGGGCTGTAAAGAGAGAGAAAGGACCCTGAGGGTTTAGGTGTAGAGACCACGCTCGATGGACTTCTCAGCCTTACCCGGAACCAGCTTCTTGAGTTCCTTCGTGGACTGGATGGTCTTCTCCGGGGCCTTGACCTGCTTAACCTGCTTGAAACCGATAAAGGCCACAATGGCGGCGATAACCACCATGATGAGGAAGACAATCAGGAACGCAGCCCAGCGGTCGAGCCAGACCGCCAGCAGCTCTGCAAGGAAGAAGAAAAAGAAGAAGGAGCTATACAGAGCCACGGTGCCGGCCACACCGAACATGCCCGCGCCGATGCCGCCCTTCTTGGCAGAAGCAGCGAGCTCGGTCTTGGCTAGCTCAACCTCAGAGCGAACCAGCTGGGACATCTGCTCGGTGGCGTTGGACACGAGCTGGCCGATGGATGCTTCGCCACGGCGGGAGGTATCCGCATCGCTC
This sequence comes from Corynebacterium sp. HMSC076G08, assembly GCF_001811515.1. Classification (NCBI taxonomy): domain Bacteria; kingdom Bacillati; phylum Actinomycetota; class Actinomycetes; order Mycobacteriales; family Corynebacteriaceae; genus Corynebacterium; species Corynebacterium sp. HMSC076G08. The sequence goes on from NZ_KV805022.1 coordinate 74,525, forward strand.
AAGGGAATGCTGTCTACCTTCGGGGCGAACTTGTTGGACCCGTCAGTGAATAGTCCGTCGTTGCTCACGGTTTAATACTCCTACTGTTTTGTCGCAATCTATATCGGCCATAGTAATGAACTTTCCAGAGTTCATGTGGTGCGGCCCGCAAAGTGGGTACGGCGTTATTGTAATGGGTATGCCGCATTCTGACCCGCTGACCCCGCTGATGGCCCTTTCTGGGGTGGAGGACAAAGCCGGTTCTGCCGTCGCAGCGATAGCGCGCGTGCACCGCCGGCCCGCGGGCTTGCGCAAGTTTGACGTTATTTCTTCCGAATCGCTGTTGCGCGGTGCGCGGGCGGCCGCGGCGATCGACGGCGCGCCGCTTGAGGCTGACGGTATCCCACCCGCGGTCAGCGCTTATTCTTTGCTCGCTCCGGAAAAGCAGCAGGCTACGGTGCGGACCTTCGCACGGGCCCCGCTGCAGGTCTTGGCCAGCATTGATGTCGCGGCGGGCGGCGCGGGCCACCCGGATCAGGAGCCGGCGGTGGCGCAGGCGCTGGCCCAGCTCATCACGCGCGGGGCCGGGGTGGATTTTGACCGCTTGTTGCCGGTGGTGGTGCACGCGGAGATTGCCGCGCGCTCGCTGTTCGGTGCGCGCAGCACCGCCGTGGCGCTTGTCGCCGCGCGCACCGCCGCCATCCATACCGGCTTCGATCCGCGGGGATTCGCCGTGCCCGAGACCTACCTCAACCGGCACCGCGCGGACTACCGTGCGGCACTGGATGCCTACGACAAGGAACCGGCAGCGCTTATCACGCTGCTTCTCGACGCCTGGGAGGCCGGTGCCCGCGAAGCCGACGGCATCGCGCAAGCGGCCTAATCTCGCAGCTGCTGCCGCGCAAAGAAAACACCGCCGACCACGAGGGCAGCGATGCCGGCCACGACCGCCGAGCCAATACCGAACTCGCGGGCGCTGGGTGTGGTGAAGAGCGGTACGGGATGCTTAAACGTGCGGATTTCCCAGTCATGAGCAAGGGCATGCTTCTTTAACAGGCGGTCCGGGTTCACGGCAACGGGGTGGCCAACCTGCTCCAGCATCGGGATGTCCGTGGCGGAATCGGAGTAGGCAAAGGATGCGTCGGGGTCGACGTTGAGCTCCTGAGCAATGCGTGCCAATGCCTCGGCTTTTGTGGCGCCTTTGCAATAAAACAGTATCTCTCCGGTGAAGCAGCCGTCTTCCTCGGCCAGCTCGGTGGCCACGACGTGTTCGATGCCCAACTCCTGCGCGATGGGCTCGACCAGCACGCTTGCCGACGCCGAGATGATCACCACCTCGTGGCCGGCGGCGCGGTGGGCGTCGATAAGCGCGCGTGCCTCCGCATAAATGGCAGGGGTGACCACTGTGTGCATGGTCTCCACCGCGATGTCGTGGACTTCCTTGACGGACCAGCCGGCGGCCATGGCGGCAAGCTGATCGCGGGTTGTGTCCATGTGTTCACTGCTGTGCCCGGCGAGCATATAGCTGGCCTTGGCTAAAGACAGCTGTAGTGCTTCCGCATGCGTGATGAGCCCGTTGTGCATGAATTCGCGGCCGAAGGCATACGCCGAGGATGTGGCAATGATCGTTTTGTCCAAGTCGAAGAACGCGGCCGCGCGGGTGGCGCCGTCAGTGGGAAAAGGGGTACCGGTCATCGAGGAAGGCCTGCCGTCATTGTGCGAGTTACCCTGCTCATCGTAGCCTCTTAGCAGGCAGAACCGGGAGTGCGTCGGCACGGTGTTAGGGATCTCAAGGAATGTTGTCGCTCGCTGTTGTCATCTGTTCCCTCGCATGTCATAATGTGATGTGCAAGGCCCCGATATACAGTGCGGCCTGCCCCGGCGCACCCCCCCGATGCCGGGTTACCGATGGCCCGCGCACACCCCCCCGAGGCGCGGGCCATCACCTTTTTAATTTTTCCGCCATCAAACTGTTCGTATTTAATGTCCTGGCGTGGCGATATAATCTCAGTCGTGACAGGCTATCGTTCAAATTCTTCCTCTCGCCGAGGAGGTTCCGTTCCCCCTCAAGTGAGTTTGCCACTTGCTACAGAAAGCACCGTCTACTTTGTTGATGAAGCAGGGAGTAAAGGAACTTTAGGGAAGTATTTTGTTGTTGCGGCTGTTCGAACGGGGGATCCTGATTTCCTTTCGAGAGAGATTAAGGCATGTCGTGAGCAGCACAACTTCACAAAGGCTGACGAGATTAAGTTTTCGAAAGTCACTAAACACTCTGGACCTATTTTGCTGGAGATTTTTCAAACAGCGGTAAACGCGGGCTGCTCGTTTGGCGCTTTTGTTCTGGACAAGAGACATTTTGATCCATGGAGTAGCCGAGAACAGTGGCAGGGGCATTTGTTCGCGACAGATCGGCTGTTACGGGGGTTGGTTACTCGGCGTGAGGTTGGGGTGGTGCTGCTTGATCACATTGATGTTCCTGTCGGGGTTCCCTATGGAGATGCGCTGGTGAATTCTCTCAATCAGAGATTTGGAAATAAGCGGTTTGCAACGGCGGTTAGCCTGGATTCTCGGACGTGTCCGGCTCTGCAGGTGGCGGATTTGCTAGCTAGTTCGGTTTTCCATGCGCGAAAGAAGATCGAAGACGTGGGTTTGGAGGCCTTCTTGGAAGATCGTTCGCCAAAGGCCAGGCTTTCGAAAGGTATTGCGGCTGCATTAGGTGAGAGTCACTTCAGTGACTGCCGTACATCACTTTTGAAGATTGAGACAAGCCATGAGAGGTCATTGACAGAATTGAAGCGCCAACGATACTCTTAAATGAGGCGCTGAACGCCATAGCCGCAGGCTAAAAGCAAGCGCCCCTCGGGCCGAGTCTCAGACTCACCACCCGAGTTTGATGGCTAACCAAGCCATTATCTACCGCACTTATTGCGATACCCTCGAGCGTGGCTCGGGGGTATTTGCTTTTGATCCTTAAGGGCGGGTTCTAGTGGTCGTGGAAACACGGGTTCCCTGTGAATTTTCGGTACTTGAGCCCCGGTAATTTTGTTTAAACGTCAGCAAAACAGGGGCAAAAGACGCCATAATGGCGAAGTTATTCACAGGTGGTGAGGAAGTCCTAGCGCGCGGTTGGGGTGCTCGCGCATGCTTCAGGCATGAGCACGTTTCACCTAGTTATCGCTGTTGGGGATTCCACGCTGCGAGCCGAGGCAGCATCCGCAGCCGCCGCCAGTACTGCGGAAATAAGCACCGTGGAGGACCCGCGGGACTTCTCCCGGCACTTGCCCAAGGCGGATGCCGTCTTGGCCGATGCACTGACGGCCCGGCTCGTGGCGGGGCATCCGCGTGTGTATTTCCTGGCCTTGGATCCGGGGCCGATCGATTATGAGGCCGCACTCTGCTGCCGCGCGACTGCCGCCTTCATCGTTCCAGCCCAATCAAAAGAACTCCTGGGCGCATTAGCCGCGGACGCTACCCCTGAGACCACCGTGTCCACTGGTTTAACCCTGGCGGTGACCGGGTCCGCTGGGGGCCTGGGTGCCTCGACGGTGGCGGTGGCGCTGGCCCGCGAGGCAGGCGCGGACCTCCTGGTTGATGCGAGCCCTTATTCCGGCGGCCTCGACTTGCTCACCGGCATTGAGAACAAGCCTGGGGCGCGGTGGCCGGATCTCGCTGCGGGGACCGGTTCGGTTGATGCAGCAGACCTTGTCCGTGCTTTGCCCACCACTCCGGATGGCATCGCGGTTCTCTCAGCGGCGAGGTCTGCCAACGCGGAGGTGGTTGAGATGACCGCGACCCGGCGCGCGGCCATCATGCAAGCTGCGTGTTTATACCCGGGGACCGTGGTGGTGGACTGCCCGCCGTGGGATATCCCCGATGCGGCGGATCACGTGGTGGTGCTGACCGCCGCTGAGGTACGTGCGGCCGCCGCCTGCGCGCAGCTGGTAGCAGAACTTCGCGCCCGGCCGCAGGAATGCTCCGTCGTCGTGCGCAACCGCCAGTGGGCGGGTCTGGACACCAGCGACATCGCCACGGTGACTCATGCAGACCCCATCGCTGAGTTGCCGACGATCCGTGGTCTGACCCGCACGGTGGAAACCAGTGGGCTGCCGCGCCAGCTGCCCCGAGCCCTTACGCGTGCCGCGCGCCAGATGTGGGAGGCCGTGGCATGAACCTGATCGATACGATGCGCACTATCGTGGCCGCCGAGCCACAGCTGGCCCACGATGCACCGGCCTTGGCGCGGCGCATTCGCCAGGAGGCCGGAGTCATCAGCGATGTCGATGTGCTCGACCTTCTGCAGCGCTTGCGCCACGATTCCGTGGGCTTAGGATTATTGGAACCGGTCCTATCGCTGCCGGGGCTGACCGACGTTGTCGTGAACGGCCCCAATTCTTGCTTTGTGGATTGCGGGCAGGGCTTGCAGCCGCGTGAGATTGGCTTTGCCGATGATACTGAGGTGCGCCAGCTGGCCACCCGGCTGGCGGCGGTGGCGGGCGTGCGGCTGGATGATGCGCAACCTTTTGCCGATGGGCGCCTGACCCGCCCCGATGGCACGAGGATCCGACTTCACGCGTTGCTTGCGCCTCCTTCAGCAAGCGGAACCTGCATCAGCCTTCGTGTGTTGCGCCAGGCGCAAACCAGCCTGGAGGAGTTAATAGCCAATGGCAGCATTGATTCCAGCTTGGAGCATGTCTTGCGGGCCGTCGTTGAGTGCCGGGCATCCTTCCTGGTCACTGGTGGGACCGGCTCCGGCAAGACGACGTTGCTCGCTGCCTTGTTGGGGTGCGTGCCCGTCACCGAGCGCTTGCTCATCATCGAGGACACCCCGGAGCTTTCCCCGAATCACCCGCACGTGGTGACCTTGGTCTCGCGCCGGGCCAATGCAGAAGGACGCGGCGAGATTTCCATGTCGCTCCTGCTCCGCCAAGCGCTACGCATGCGCCCGGACCGCATCGTCGTCGGGGAGATCCGCGGCGCGGAGGTCGTGGAGTTGTTGGCTGCGCTCAACACCGGGCACGATGGTGGTGCGGGCACCGTGCACGCAAACTCTGTTGATGAAGTGCCCGCCCGGATGGAGGCACTCGCCGCTCTCGGCGGGCTCGACCGCGTAGCGCTGCATTCGCAGCTTGCGGCCGCAGTGCACGTGGTCCTCGGGATGGAGCGCACACCGCAGGGGCGTCGGCTAGCGCACCTCGGCGTGCTGGAGGGAAACCCGGTTACACCGCAGCTGGTGTGGACGGTCGAAGACGGCCCCCTTCCTGGGTTTGCGCAGCTGTGCTCGCGGCTGGGGGTGGAACCATGATGTGGCTATTCCTTGCAGCGGCGTGTTTGCTCTCACAGCCTGCTTCGGTGACGCGGCTGGAATCGCCGAAGCCTCGCTCGCTGGCACCCGGGGCGCTCTTCCTCGGGGTCGGGTGCTGTGTCTTCTTCGGAAGGCCGACGGTTGTGGTGGCGGCCGGCTGCATCCTGGCCTGTGCGTTGTGGTTTGCCAACGACCTTGCGGCTTCCCGGCGCGAGCGCCGCGGCGCTGAAGCGCTCGCCTCCTACTTTGGCTCTGTTGCGGCCGAACTGCGGGCGGGATCGACGACGGCGGGCGCGCTTCGCCGGGGCGCCGACGCTCTTCCAGACTCCACCCCGGAGAATCTCCGTGCCGTGTTGAGCACGGCAGCGGGCCTCGCGGCGCAGGGCGGGGAACCCGCAGTCGCTCTCACCGCGCCGGAGGTTAGGCGCTACGCGGCGTTGCTCACGCTCTCCGGACGCCATGGCGTGGCCTTGGCGAGCCTCATTGAGCAGGCCCAAAGCCAGCTGGATACCGCGCGCCGTCACGCCGGTGAGACCGTCGCCTCTCTGCAGGGGCCGCAGGCCACCGCGGTAATCCTGGCGTGCCTGCCGCTGGCGGGCATCCTCATGGGAGGGGCGATGGGCGCGGATTCTTTGGGGCTCTTGCTTGGCGGAGGACTAGGTGGCCTGCTTCTCGACGTCGGCGTGGCCCTCGTGTGCGCCGGATTCATCTGGTCGCGCTTGATATTGCGGAAGGCGGCGCAGTGATGGTCGTGACGTATTTATCCGCTGCCTTGCTGGCTGCAGCACTCGCTATTACTGCTGCTGCGCCGGTCGGGCGAATAGCCCAGTCGGGGTCGCGGACACCGCGCCCGAAGACGCCGCGCGATGGCCCAGCGGCAGAATATGGCCCGCTCGATGCGGCAAGCGACTTGGAGCTTTTTGCTGCTTGCCTAGAGGCTGGTCTCTCCACGCGCAGCGCGGTGCTAGCAGTCGCTGAAGCTTCACCACACTGGTCGGAGGCGGCGGCACTTATCGGGGTGGGGGTTCCTATGAGTACCGCGTGGTCGGCGCTGGCCAGTCAGCCGCATTTGGAAGAACTTGTGCGACTGACGCAGCTGTCCGGCGAATCGGGCGCGGCCATGGCGACTGGGTGCCACCGTTTGGTGGCGCAGCTGCGTGCCGAAGCCTCGGCACAAGCTACCGCGCGGGCGGAACGCGCTGGCGTGTTCATCGCAGCACCGCTGGCGGTGTGCTTCCTTCCCGCATTCTTGGTCCTTGGGTTGATACCCGTTCTGATCAGCCTAGGGCAACAACTCCTTTAAATCATCACGCTCAACGACATCAGCACACATAAACACAGGAAAAGAAAGCTAGGTACATCATGCAGAAAAAGGTAAACTACCAGTCACTATTAGGAAATGATGATGGTATGTCCACGATTGAATATGCCATGGGTAGCTTGGCTGCGGCAGCCCTCGCTGCGGTGCTCTACGCCGTGGTCAATGGCGGCGAAGTGACCAGCGCCATTACCTCCATCATCACTGACGCCCTCTCCAACACCCCGGGCTAATGCGCGCGCTTGATGACGCCGGCTCCGTCACCATCGAGGCGGCATTGTCGCTGTCCGCGCTCGTCATCGTTGCCGCGGGAATCGTGGGTGGCATCGCCACGTTGTCAGCCCACCTCGCTGCCGTTGACGCCGCGGGCGCTGCAGCTCGCTCCGCCGCCATTGGCGTGGACTTTCAGCGCGAGGGAGTAACAGTCAACCTCAGTGAGGGCGCAGGCCTCATGACCGCTGAGGCCGCCGTGCCGGCACCTTTGGGGACCATGCGTGCACAGGCGGTATTCCCCGCAGAGATGGCAGCCGGTGGTTCCACAGGGGCGCAGCCGTGAGGCGTCGTCAGCGCAGCTGGTCGCGGATCCTGGTGGGTGAGGAGGGCTATGCCACCGTCGTCACCGCCGGGATTATCGCCGCAGTGAGTTCGTTGCTGTTGGCGGTTGCGGCAGTTGCTTCGCTCGTTGTGGCGCGGCACGAAGCGCAGGTAGCGGCGGACCTCGCCGCGGTCTCGGGGGCGGGGGAGGTGGCTAAGGGCAGGGACGCCTGCACGAAGGCAGAGGAAGTTGCCGCGCTCAACGGCGCGAATCTTGACTCCTGTGTCCTCGATGGTCGCGATGTCGAGGTCACCGCCCGGCTGCGCGGGCACACCGCTATTGCCCGCGCTGGTCCGGTCTAGGAAAATTTCGCGCGTTTAAAGTCGGTGAAATGCACTCGCGTGGGGTCTCGTTGCTACAAGTACCAGTGGGACAACGAATTCCTTCCACGTGAGGTGCATCCCGTAACAGAATTCACTATTTATGCTGGTTAAAGCGATTGACAGGTCTGAGTAGAGAGTAAATACTTAAAGAGTCTCTCGTTCTCTTTTCTCTTGAAAGGTCTAAGCAATGCCCAGCATTGAGATCCCCGGCTTTGGCCGTGTCGGTATGCAACAAATAGTCGGAGCGATTCTGGCAGCTATCGCTGTTGTTGGTGCCCTCGTTGGCGTGACAACTGGAAGCAGCAAGGGGGCTGGTTCGGACAACTCTGGTACAAGTATCTCTTCCCCAGCCCGTCCATCTACTCCAGTGCAGGAACCGGAAATCTCCCTCGAAGAATCCCGAATGATCGCGGAGAAGAACTTCGGAGTGAATCCGACGTTTAAGGAGCGGCTTGGATTATCTGACGCTGCATTGGACCGACTCGTAAGCGAGGTTGATCGTCAACAAAATTCCTTTATGGAACGCAGCGGTGCTACCGCAAGCAATCAAGTCAAGAGCGTTGCGCTTCGTGAACATACAAGAACACCAGAGTTGACTTTGTCCGTTGGGGATAGATGGAAAGGTGAGGTCACTGAGTACAAAAGTGGGGGATTAACTGTTGTGTCGCGCGTTCGGTATGCGCTTCTAGACATGGTTGAAGCTGATGGGGCAATCGATAATATTACTGCGCATAATTCGCCTGCTCTCAAATACGGGATCGTTGTTACGCGCGATGACAATTACATCTACATCACTTCGGTTTATATGTGGTGAGAGCATTACAACGATCTTAGAAGTAGGAATTCTGTCTAGGACGTCATAGTGACCAGTGCGCCGAGGAGGGCTATAGCGCCTGCCTTGTCCAGAGGGTTGTTGCCGTTGCCGCATTTGGGGGATTGCACGCACGACGGGCAACCGGACTCGCAAGGGCAGGAGCGCACGGCCTCAAAGGTGGCTTTAATCCACTCGGGGAAGCAGCGGAAACCTTCCTCGGCGAAGCCGGCGCCGCCGGGGTGGCCGTCGTAGACGAAGACCGTGGGCAAGCCCGTATCGGCGTGCTGCGCGGTGGACACGCCACCGATATCCCAGCGGTCGCAGGTGGCAATGAGCGGCAACAGCCCAATGGCGGCGTGCTCTGCCGCATGGAGGGTGCCCGGGGTGCGCCCGGCGGTGACTCCCATCGCTGCGAGTGCCAGCGGATCGATGGTGTAGGCCACCGCTCGGGTCACCAGGCGCTGCTCCGGCAGGTCAAGGGGGATATCCTCGCCCACGGAGCCATCGGGAAGCCGTACCTGGTAGCCGGTGACTTTGTCGGTCACCTCGACCTCCAGGCTGGCCACCCACAGGCCGGGGGCGTAGTTCACCAGGTCATCGGCTTCGCGCAGGATGCGGATGTCCGTCGTGGACTTCGGCTGCGTGGTGTAGTCCGGCGTCTTCGGTACGGCGAGTGCCACTCCCGGTTCGGCGGGAGCTGCGCCACCAGCGCCGCCGAGGTGAAGTTCCTCGATGACGAAACTTTCACCGCGGTGCAGGTACACCGCGCCGGGATGTACCTGGCTGACCGCGCGGGCTGCATCGATGGTGCCGAGCAGGCGGCCGTCGGAAGAATCGACAATCATGACCTCCTCGCCCGAGCCACCGCGCAGCGAGACGGCCGTGTGCGCGGTCTCCGGGGTGAGCTCGCTGGAGCCAGCGGGCAGGGGAGCGGCAAACCAGCCCTGCGGGCGCCGGCGCAGCAAGCCCTGCTGGGCTAGGTCATGAACCACGTCTTCGGCGTGGAAGGCGGCCACGTCGGCGTCGCTCAGCGGTTTTTCCACCGCCGCGCAGTACACGTGTCCGCCCAGAATATAAGGGTTAGCGGGGTTGAACACGCTGGCCTCGACCGGCCGGCCCAACAGCGCTTCCGGGTGGTGAACCAGGTAGGTATCCATCGGTTCATCGCGGGCTACCAACACCACCAGAGAGCCCTGCCCGCGGCGGCCCGCGCGTCCGGCCTGCTGCCAGAAGCTGGCGACCGTACCCGGGAACCCAGCGGTGACCACGGCATCCAGCCCGCCGACGTCAATGCCCAGTTCCAAAGCCGAGGTAGTGGCCACACCGAGCAGTGAACCATCATCCAGTGCCTGCTCCAGCGCGCGGCGGTCTTCAGCCAAGTACCCCGCACGGTAGGCCGCAATCCGGCGCGCAAAATCCGGCCTGCCCAGCCTCCCGGAGAGCTCCTCCGCTGCCCGTAGCGCGGTGGTCTCTGCCGCGCGCCGCGAGCGCACAAAGGTCAACGTCCGCGCGCCTTGCGCCACCAGCGCGGCCATCATCCACGCTGCCTCCGTCGTAGCGGCGCGACGCACCGGGGCACCGTTCTGCCCTTCGATGCCTTCCATGAAGCCCGGCTCCCACAGCGCGACCGTCCGCGCACCCGTCGGCGCGCCATCCTCGGTCACCGCGAGCACCTCGCGCCCCGTCAGCCGCGCGGTATGCCGCGCCGGATCTCGCATGGTCGCCGACGCCGCAATAATGACTGGCCGCGAGCCATAGTGCTCGCACAGCCGCAGCAAACGCCGCACCACCAGCGCCACGTTCGCCCCGAAAACCCCGCGGTAGGCATGCGCCTCATCGATGACGATGAATTTCAAGTGCCTCAGCACCCGCGCCCACCGCTGATGCGCCCCCAGCAGAGAAGAATGAATCATGTCCGGGTTGGAAAAGATGAACCGCGCTTGATCCCGGATGCCGGCGCGCGCTTCGGTGGGGGTGTCGCCGTCGTAGGGGGCGGGGTGGACGTCGCGAAGCACGGCGATATCCTGCGTGAGCTCCAGCACCGCGCGCAGCTGGTCCGAACCCAGCGCCTTCGTCGGCGTGATGTAGAGCGCGCACGCGGTCGAATCCTGCGCCAAGCGGGACAGGATGGGCAAACGGTAGCCCAGCGATTTTCCGGAACTCGTTCCGGTGGACACCACCACGTCGCGCCCCTCCCACGCGGCCTGTGCCACGGCGACCTGGTGGGCATAGAGCTTGGCGACGCCTTGTTCCTCCAACGCCTCCCGCAACTTCGGTAGGACCCACTCGGGCCACTCGGCGTAGCTTGCTGGCTGGGCGGGCAGGGTGGTGGAGTGCGTTAGCTCGGACTCGGGGAAACGCTCAACAAGGTGCTCGACGAGCTCCTCACCCAGAGGGTTCTCACTCACGCTTGCCTCCACTAATCTGCTGTAGGTGCCCAAACGTGGCACACTAGTGCACTAGTTTGCACTACTTTATTTCCGCAAAGGACAACTCATCATGGCATACGGTACCGTCAAGTTCTTCAACGCCGAAAAAGGCTACGGCTTCATTGAGCAGGAGGACGGCTCCGGCGACATCTTCGTGCACTACACCGAAATCCAAGGAACCGGCTTCCGTACCCTCGAAGATAACCAGCGCGTCTCCTTTGAGATTGGGGAAGACACTAAAGGTCAGCAGGCCACCAACGTCGAGGTGGTTTAGGGGGATTCGGCATAGCCGCGCCGGGTATCCCACCACTCCAGCAGCTTATTCTGTCCCTTCTGCAGGCCGTAGCCGATGATGACGGCGGCGATGATGGAAATGAGCATGGCTATTGCCGGCGAGCCGGAGAAGGCCACGCCGCCGAGATAACCAATGGCTAGAGCCTGTGCCACCCACAGCAGGACGCCGATGGTGTCGAAGAAGAAAAACAGTACCCACGGGTAGCGCATGGAACCCAGCAGAATCGTCATGAAGAGCCGGGCCGAGGGGATGAAACGCGCAATGATGATGGCCGCGCCGCCGCTGCGTCGAATGTTGCGCTTGACCCACGTCAAGGCGTCATAAGCCTTCGTGCCCTTTTGGGCTCTATTAATAAGGGCAATGAGCCGGGTTCCTAGGAGGAAGCACAAGTTATCCCCCAAAATGGCGGCAACCATGGCGACGAAAAACATGGTGGGGAGGTGGGGGAATCCTTGGGAACCAGACCAGGCGCCCACCATGTTGAGGGGAACCTCTGAAGGCAAAACGGGGAAGAAGCAGTCGAGGAAAATCAGCGAGCCCACCAGCGGATAAATCCACTGTGTGGCCATGATGACCTCGAACCATGCAGTAATAGACGCAATCACGCTGTCTCCCGGTTGTGTACTGTGAGGCGAATCCTCGGACGGCCAGTATAGACCCCCGGTTGTGTGGACGTGTACTGGCCTGAATAACTAGAGTGAACCTCTATCTGTGTACTCTAGGGGCAATTGCCCAGCAGAGGACTAGCCATCGGAAGGGATGAAGTCGAAGTGGCAGAAGCTACCGGCCCGGGGAAGACCCTGGTCATCGTCGAGTCAGCAACCAAGGCGAAGAAGATTCAGCCTTACCTCGGCGATAAGTACATTGTTGAGGCCTCCGTCGGCCACATCCGGGACCTTCCCCGCGGCGCTGCCGACGTCCCCGCCAAATATAAGAAGGAATCCTGGGCGCGCCTCGGTGTTAACCCGGAGGATAACTTCACCCCGCTCTACGTCATCAGCCAGGACAAGAAGAAGAAGGTCGCTGACCTCAAGGCCAAGCTGAAGCAGTGCGATCAGCTCTACCTCGCAACAGACCCCGACCGCGAGGGTGAGGCCATTGCCTGGCACCTGCTGGAAGTGCTCAAGCCCAAGGTGCCGGTGCGCCGCATGGTCTTCAACGAGATCACCAAGTCCGCCATCCTGGAGGCAGCAGAAAATACCCGTGAGCTCGATGAAAACCTCATCGACGCCCAGGAAACCCGCCGCATCCTGGACCGCCTCTACGGCTACGAGGTTTCCCCGGTGCTGTGGAAGAAGGTCATGCCGCGGCTATCGGCTGGCCGCGTGCAGTCGGTGGCTACCCGCGTCATCGTCGAGCGCGAGCGCGAGCGCATGGCGTTCATCCCCGCCGAGTACTGGGATCTCACGGCAACGCTGAAGTCCACGCCGGATTTCGACGCGCGCCTGAGCGCCCTGGACGGCAAACGCGTGGCCGCGGGCCGCGACTTCAACGATAGGGGTCAGCTGAAGAGCGACGAGGTGGTCGTCGTCAAGCAGGCCCAGGCGGAGGAGCTGGCCAGCGCGCTGGAGGGCTCCACCATGACCGTGGCCAGCGTTGAACACAAGCCCTATTCGCGCAAGCCTTCCGCGCCGTTTATGACCTCGACCCTGCAGCAGGAGGCGGGCCGGCGCCTGCACTACACCTCGGAGCGCACGATGCGCATTGCGCAGCGCCTCTACGAGAACGGTCACATTACCTATATGCGTACCGACTCGACCTCCCTGTCCAAGCAGGGCCTGGACGCGGCACGTGAGGCGGCGACGTCCATCTTCGGCGCGGAGTTCGTCTCAGATGGACCGCGCCGGTATGACCGCAAGGTGAAGAATTCCCAGGAGGCCCACGAGGCCATCCGTCCCGCCGGCGAGCGTTTTGCCACCCCGGGCCAGCTGGCCGGGCAGCTCGACGCCGAGGAGTACAAGCTCTACGAGCTGATTTGGAAGCGCACCGTGGCCTGCCAGATGGCCGACGCCAAGGGAACCTCGATGAAGGTGACCGCGGCCGTGAGCGCTGGCGGCCACGACGCCGACTTCTCCGCGACCGGCCGCACGATTACCTTCCCGGGCTTCCTCAAGGCCTACGAGGACGTGGCGGCGAAGGACTCGAAGGGAGAGTCCCGCCTGCCGCACCTCAACGAGGGTGACACGCTGAAGACCGCTGCGGTGACTGCCGACGGCCACTCCACCAACCCGCCGGCGCGCTACACCGAGGCCAGCTTGGTCAAGAAGATGGAAGACCTGGGCATTGGGCGCCCGTCGACGTACGCCTCCATCATCAAGACCATCCAGGACCGAGGCTACGTGCTCTCCCGCGGCAACGCGCTGGTGCCCTCGTGGGTTGCCTTCGCGGTGGTGGGCCTGCTGGAGAATAACTTCACCGAGCTGGTGGACTATGACTTCACCTCCTCCATGGAGGATGAGCTCGATGCCATTGCCGCCGGTTCGGAGAACGGCACGGATTGGCTGACTAACTTCTACTTTGGCAACACCGAGGCCGGCGAGCGCAAGGCCGCATCCATTGCCCGCCACGGCGGCCTGAAGTCCCTGGTGGACATCAACCTGGAGGCTATCGATGCCCGCCAGGTCAACTCGCTGCGTCTCTACACCGACGCGGAAGGCCGCGATGTCTTCGTGCGCGTGGGCCGCTACGGTCCGTATATCGAGCGCGCCGTGGGCACCAACGAGGACGGCACGGTGGAGTACCAGCGCGCTAACCTCTCGGAGACGGTCACCCCGGATGAGCTCAACGAGGCCCTCGCAGAGAAGCTCTTTGCCACCCCGCAGGGCGGGCGTGAGCTGGGCCAGAACCCGGAGAATGGCCGCACCATCGTGGCCAAGGAAGGCCGCTTCGGTCCGTACGTGACCGAGCAGGTGCGTGACGACGAGCGCGAGAAGGCCGAGGCCGAAGCCGAGGAGATCGTTAAGGAAGAGCGCGCCGCGGAGGACGCCCAGCGCGCGGCCGAGGGCAAGCGCGCGAAGAACTGGGAGACCAAGACTGCGGCGAAGCAGAAGGAAAAGCGCATTGCTGAGTACGTTGAGGAGAAGCTCAAGCCGGGTACGGCCTCGCTCTTTGCCTCGATGGAGCCGTCCAGCGTCACGCTGGAGGAAGCACTCAAGTTGTTGAGCCTGCCGCGTGAGGTGGGCGTGGACCCCTCGGACGGCGAGGTCATCACCGCGCAGAACGGCCGCTATGGCCCGTACCTGAAGAAGGGCAAGGATTCGCGTTCCTTGGCCAAGGAGGAGCAGATCTTCTCCATCACCCTGGACGAGGCGCGCCGCATCTACGCGGAGCCGAAGCGCCGTGGACGCGCTGCCGCACAGCCGCCGATTAAGCAGCTGGGTGACAATGACGTCTCCGGCAAGCCGATGACGGTCAAGGACGGCCGCTTTGGCCCGTACGTCACCGACGGCACGACGAACGCCTCGCTGCGCCGTGGCGACGATCCGGAGCAGCTTACCGACGCCCGCGCCAACGAACTCCTCTCTGAGCGCCGCGCCAAGGAAGCCGCCAACGGGGGCACGAAGAAGAGCACCAAGAAGTCGACTAAGAAATCGACGAAGAAGGCCACCAAGAAGTCGACGCGCAAGGCGACCAAGAAGGCTACGAAGAAGCCCTCCCCGGGCACGAAGAACGTGGTCAAGGCCGGATCGCGCAGGAAGTAGTTAGGCCATGAAGACCAGCTTCGCGCGCGACATGCTGGACCGTACCCAGGAAGGTACTGCGGCTCTTTTGCGCGCGGTGGGCCCAGCCTTTGCTGGCCGCGATCACTTCACCCTCGGCGCGCTTGCCGCGGGGGAGACCGCCGCATGGTCGGGCCTGTTTACGTGGCGCACGCTGGGCACCGCGACGACGGTTGCAGCCCCTGTGGCCTTGGCCCTACGCCCCGACTGCTCACCAGAGACCCGCGTGGGACTCATCGCTGCTGCCGTGGGCCAAGCCGCCAAGTGCGGTAAACCAACGACATTCGGCGTGACGTGCGTGAGTGTGCAATACGCCTCCTTTGCGTGGGCGCTGCGCGATGCGCGCAATGATGCGTTGGGCTGGAGCTTGCGCACGGGCGCGTGGGCGGCTGGCATCGCGCTAGCTCGTACTCGCAGCGAACGCCTTGCCACGGCAGTCGCCGGAACCCCGGCGGCTGCGCTCTCCGCGCTAGCCGGTGACCCAGCCCTGCGCGCTGCTGAATCTACGCAGGGGCTGAGCCACGGCGCTAACCTGCTTCTGGCCTCTGAGGCGCTGACGGTCCTGAACCCGGTTGAGCAGCGCCAGGATGCGGGCCTGCGTGGCCGAGCCCTGGATGCGGCGCAGTCGGCGGCCCAGACGGTAGGCCTGGTGCTGCTGGTGGATGGGCTGGCGCGGAAGGGCCGCGGTTAGGCGCAGCACCTAATTCCGGGCGCATCGTCTTGCCATAGGACAAGCGGCGGTGCACCCACTCGAAGGGGCCGGGCTTGCCTGCGGCCTCGAGCGCGCAGGCTATGAGAAGCGTTGCCAGCCACACGCCGGCGGCCAACGCTGCCTGGCCCGCGGCGCTGAACTCGGGGCCAATGTTGAGGGTGAAGGGGTAGACCAGCGCCAGGAAGAACACGGACTGCAGCACGTAGCCGGTCATGGAGCGCTTACCGAGCGCGATGAGTGGCCACAGGAACCACGGGCGCGCACCACGGCGCTGCAGGGGTTCTAGGGCGAGTGTTGCCCCCGCCACGATGCCCGGCCCGGTGAGCATGCCGATGCAGCTATTCGCCGCGTTGAGGGGTTCTGCCAGCGCTGGGTCCAGCACCCCAATCGTGGACAAGCCCCAGGGCAGCCCGAGGAAGAGGATGATGGCTAGGGCCAAAAGGGTCCACGCCCACAGCTCGCGCCGATGGCCCCCGGCCAAGGTTCCGCGGCGCGCCCACACGAAACCTACGAGCATCACCGGAAGGACCAAGGCTCCCGTCAGTGGAACGGAAAAAGCTTGGGCGCAGACCATGATGGCTTGTTCACCCAGCAGCTCCCAGTAGGATTCGGCGGCGGTGAAGCCGCTGAGATCAAACTCCGACGTATCGACAAGCGCGGCCCCAACGCCCATTCCGATGCCCGCCACAACCAGTAGCGCACAGAACCCGTAGGCCACGCGCATCAGGAGCTTGTCGGTTAAAGTAAGCAGCAACGCAATGAGCATGCCCATCGCGCCGTAGAGCAGCATGATGTCGCCGGAAAAGAGGAAGAGGCAGTGGAGGGCACCGAATAAAGCCAGAAATCCATAGCGCTTAGCCAACACGGCCTGCGCGCGCCGCAGTGGGAAACCGCGTCGCCACAAGCTCATCGCGATAAGCCCCACGCCAAAGCCGAGAAGCGTGGAGAACATCGGCAGGCCACGCACATGCACGAACATGGCGGAAAAGACCACGTAGATCTTGTCCGCGAGGGAGTCGACGCCGCCGAAATAGGCATCGGGGCCATCGCCGCTGTTCATAATCCACGCGGTGCAAACGTTTGCCAGCGCAATGCCCAGCAGGGCCATGCCGCGGGCGACGTCGGGGACGAGGAGGCGGGGACTCGAATTCTGGCGTGCCGGATGGGGTTGGTGTGGCTGATGAGGCATGGCCCCAAGCTACCAGAACCACAAAAACTTATTTATCCGAGAGCGCGTTCCGCCAACGTCGGGCGAATCGGGCGCGCCAGCTGCGTCATGCGGCGGCGCCCGCGCAGCTCAATAGACTTCATCAGCGTCCAGCGCGCTTGCTCCGCCTCGTTGGCGCCGCGCAGCGTGGCGGAGTTGGTGAGCACCTGGCCCGGGGTGTCCTTGGCCAGCTCGGTGAGACGGGCAGCCTCGTTGACGGCATCACCAATGACGGTGTACTCGAATCGATCCGCGCCGCCGATATGGCCAGCCACCACGTGGCCCGCCGCTACGCCGATGCCCGCCTGCAGCCGCAACCCGCGCAGTTCCTGGCGAAGCTCGCGGGCGGCCTGCAAAGCCATGGAGTTCGCGTCGTAGACCGTCAGCGGGGCACCGAAGACGGCCAGGGCGGCGTCACCCTGGAATTTGTTGATGATGCCCTTGTTCCGGTGCACCACCTCAACGACGTGCTCAAAGAACTTGTTGAGCTCCTCCACCACTTCTTCCGGGGTGTGGTTGACGGCGAAGGTGGTGGAGCCGATGACGTCGATAAACAGCACGGCCACTTTGCGGTCCTCGCCGCCCAGCTCCGGGCGTTCCTCCAGGGCGCGCTGTGCCACCTCGGCGCCGACATAGCGGCCGAAAATATCGCGCACGCGCTGGCGCTCACGCAGGCCGCGCATCATCTCGTTGAATCCGGCCTGAAGAACGCCGAGCTCGGAGCCGTCGTAGATGTCCACCTGGACGTCACTCTCGCCGCGGCGTACGCGGTTGATGGCGTCCTGCAGCTCAATGATGGGATCGACCACGCTCATCATCGCGAACATGGTGCCCATGAGCCCGGTGCCCAGCGCGGTAACGGTCAGCGCGACGATGGCCGGCATGATGTCTGAGGTCTCAGGGCTAAACAGGCCTGCCTGTTGCCCCATGAGGACAAGCACGATGCCGATGAGCGGGATGCCGGAGGTCATCATCCAGGTGGAAAGCAGGCGGTACTTAATCGGCGGCTCCAAGGTGGAATCCTCAAAGCGCCGCGCCACGGCCTCCGCAGCCACGGGGCGCACGAGGCGCTCCGCCTGCAAGTACGTCAACAGCACGATGAGGCCGCCGGCCAATGCAGCAGAAACACCGACCACGACGGCCAGCCGCGCCGAGTGCTGGCCTGCCAGCACCACTGCCAAGATGATGCCCAGCAGCCACACGCCCGCGGCCACACCGGCCTGGTAGAGCGGGATGCGCAGGACCAGGTTGCGCACCATGTTGGGATCATGGTCATCGGGGCTGCGTTGCCAGTCCAACACCGGCCTGAAAAGCCGAAGTGTTACCGCTATGCCGATGATGACCGCAAAGGTCACGAACAGCGTGCCGTAGGTCCACAGGTGGGGCGTGTGAGCGATGAAATCGGAGATCTCCGGCATGGGGAGAAAGAAGACCACGAAGGTCATGATCGCAATGGCGCCGATGATGTTGGCTCCAAGGACGAGCGCGGCGTACATCGGCCATTGAGTACCCCATAACCAGCGGGCGCCACGCATCAGTCTGTTCATGATTAACAACTCTAGTTATCCCAGTAGGCTAGGGCGAGTGAACACCTCCAGCGTTGCCGAAAGGCTTGCCGACGCCCCCTCCGTCTCCCACACCATCCTCAGTGCTGCTCGCGCGGCTCGCGGTGAGGGCGACTCGCGAGCGATGAGCCACTCCTGGCTTTTTACCGGCCCTCCCGGTGCCGGCCGTTCGCTGGCCGCGCAGTGCTTTGCCGCGGCGCTCATGTGTACGTCCGCCGATGAGAACGGCAACCCCGGCTGCGGGCGCTGCCCCTCCTGTCAAAGCGTCCTGGACAATCAAGAGCACACCGACTTGGTCTACGTGGATCCGCAGGAGCAGTTCATCACCGTGGGCGAGGCCCGTGAGGTCATCGGGCGCGCCGCCAGCCTGCCGAGCGTGGCGCCGTGGCGCGTGGTCATCTTCAACAAGGCCGACCGCCTGCGCAATGAGGCCGCCAACGCGCTGCTCAAAACCGTGGAGGAGCCCCCGGAGCGCACCGTCATCATCATGGTGGCGCCCTCGGAGGATCCGGAGGACTTCTCGGTCACGCTGCGCTCGCGCTGCCGTCACCTTTATATTCCGGCGCCGAGTGTGGAGGGCGTCGTCAAGCAGCTCGTCGCCGAAGGCGCCAGCGAGGATGACGCGCGCCTGGCCGCCGTGACCACCCTGCGCCACGTGGGACGTGCGCGACACCTAGTCAACGAGCCCGCCGCGCAGAAGCGCCGCGCCATGGCCATCAACCTGGCCGAAGACGTCTTCCACGGCTCCCAGGCCTTTCAATCCGTCACGGCGCTGCTGAAGTTCATTGAGAAGGAAGCCAAGGACTCCCACGCGGCGGCGGAGGAGGCGGAGCGCTCCAAGATTGAACAATCCTTCGGCGTCGGCGCCAAGGGCAAGGGCGCGACCAAGGCGCAACGCGACGCCCGCAGTGCCCTGAAGGATCTGGAGGAGCTCCACAAGAAGCGCGCTAAACGACGCATCTCCGACGGCCTCGACATCGCCCTCGTGGATCTCGCCGGTATTTACCGCGATGCGCTCATGCTGAAAGTCGGCGCTGAGGTGGAGATGACCCACCCGGACTTCGCGGGCCTGGCGGGCGAACTTGCCCAGCGCGTGAGCGAAGATGGCTTGCTGGCCGCCCAGTCCGCTATCCGCACCTGCCGCGAGCAGCTGCCGCAGAACGTCACCCCGCAGGTGGCTTTCGACGGCATGGTGGGCCGCCTGCGCCTGGCCTGTGGCGCGCGCTAACCAGCACGTGTGCTGCGTGCACACTACAGGTGATAGCCCGATTTCTTTATCAGCCCAGGCCTAGGCTAAACTCTCAGGCGGTGCATATACACACTGCATCGTGCCGCCTTAGCTCAGTCGGTAGAGCATCTCACTCGTAATGAGAAGGTCGCGAGTTCGATTCTCGCAGGCGGCTCCACTTAGACGTCGGATTTGATAAGTACCCTTTTGCGTTAGCGAGTATCGCTTAGGGGGGTGTGAAAAATCGCTTGCGTTAGCGGGTTTGGGTTTTGCGTTAGCGGGTATCTTGTTTGCCCTAGTAAAATGCGTATTTAGGGTTTAACGCGCTAACGAAGCGTTAAACCTAAGGCCGTTTCACGAGGAGGTGTGTGGTGAGATCGTATGCGTCCGGCGATGAACTAGCCGCAGAGATTACTAAGCGTGGCGAACTTTTTATCGGCGAGTTCGTAGGCGTTCCTGGCGATGGTTGGGACCGGCTGGTTGACGGTGTTGACCGCACGCCCCGGCAGATGATCGCCTACCAGCTTGGCTGGATGGAATTACTGCTCGGCTGGGAACGTGACGAACAAGCCGGTCTTGACGTGGTGACTCCGGCACCTGGTTTTAAGTGGAATCAACTGGGCGGATTGTATGAATCGTTCTACCAACGCTGGGAGCAGGTATCTACTGAGGATTTGATCGACAGGTTCAAGATCCTGCTTGGTGAGATAGTCAAAATGGTGGGCGGTCTAACCGAATCAGAATTGTTTAGTTCGGGTCAGCGTGCGTGGGCTTCTTCCACCCCGTCGGCGTGGCCGGTGTGGAAATGGGTGCATATCAACACCGTCGCGCCATTTACGACGTTTCGCACCAAAATCAGGAAGTGGAAGAAACTGGCAGCCTGCTAGCAATAGGCACGGTGATTTCAGTGCCGATTCTGAAGACGAACTGGATCTCGTTGGCTCCGATAACGGCATGGTCGATAAGCGCTGTCCACTGGGATGGTTGAAAATGCTGGATGGGCTTGTCGGCCAACTGGGTGTAGGCGGTTTTGATCGCAGTGGCCTTGGCACTCTTGGCAGCAATCTCGGCCTCGATGGCTTGTTTGCGGCCCAGGGTTTTCTGGTATCGCGCTTCTAGCTGGGTGTAGCGGGCGGGGTATTGGTCCTGGTCTTGCGCTACCCGCTGATTTTCTGCAACCAATGATTCAATCTCGCTGGCAAGAGCGCGGATTTTCTCGTCTAGGCGCTTGGACTCCGCTTCGAGCTGGTCTGTATTAAACAGGCCCTTCCGGTTTTAAAGTGCGTTGATTTTGTC